>JAMCUD010000094.1 GCA_023379355.1 Thermoplasmatota archaeon | reverse complement strand
TGTATCTTCTACAGAAGATTTTATAAGATTTCCCAGAACCTCGTCCATCCTTACTGTGTTAAAGACATCCTTATCAGGGTCATTGGGTCTTGCCCTGGAGAATGGGCTTCTTCTAAAATCAACCAGATAAACTTCATTATCATCTCTCATAGAACTCAACCATCCAATAATGAACAATATATAGATAACATTTCAGGTATTTCTGGTAATTTATCCAAAATGTTTCGCCCTATTTTCAAATCCGGGAAATTATTGCTTGATCCTATCACATATGTCGATGAGGATTAATATGAATACTCCTTTCGTATAGTATCATGTTGTTCTCTGGAGGTACATATCAGGAAGTAAACAGACCGGAATATATCCCAACTGATTTTTCCGGTGGAACGTCTGCGAAAGTCAGATACTATCAACTTAAAAACATTTCATCCGGTTACCTGATAAACGGCAGTTTGTGGCAGCCCATAGATAGAAACCCGGAGAAAACCACCGTAATCCTGGGTATGCATGGAACACTGGGAAATTATTTCAGCGGTACTATTGGATTTCTATTTCCTAAGATGGTCTCCAGAGGGTTTGCATTCTTTGGCATAAACATGAGGTATAGCAATTTGGTAGCTAATGATCAGCTTTTGGACAATTTCTATGATTCCTACTCTGATATCCTCACCTCTGTTCAGTTTCTGAAGAGTTTAGGGTACAGAACTATCATAATAATGGGGCATAGCATGGGAACCCTGCATGCAACATATTTCTGCGCCATTAACCATGACCCTTCCATAATTGGAATGATTATTTCCGGCCCTTTTGCAGATCTACCCTCAAAGACTAGGAAGGTGCTTATCCAAGATGAGGAGTCCTATAGGAAATTACATAGATATTCCATGGATTTCATAAAGAAAAACAGGCCCAATGAAATTCTCCCTCTTGAAATGGGATTCTTAGGGAACATTAAGATGAAGATTAGCGCGATAAATTTCTACACTTACCGAGATACTTCCGGTAGCAGAGCGGTTACTAAATACTGGATAAAGTTTGTAAGCATACCTGTATTAATGATTCGTGATTCAGGTGACCAGATTATTCGACCTAACGAGCCTTTGCAGTTATTGAGAAGTGCAAATTCACCAGGTTCATTGCCAAAACAGATAGAATATCATCTAATTCCTAACCCGAAGGGCCTCACTCCAAGGGGACATCAGTTTTTGGATAATATGGACCCACTTGCAGATGTTATAGATCATTGGTATGGAAGTATTGCGCAAACAAACTTTTGAAATGGCATATATCTTGTGATACTCCTATCTGTCTACCTGATATACGAAAATAAAAGGTCTCATCTTACTTGCACAAGAAAGGTAATTGAGATCGTTATATTACATTGGGCAAACTGATAATTTCTGTTAACCTGATTCATTTCTCCAAGGCTGTTAACGTATTGAATAAGCTTAAATCAACTAACAAAAACAAGAATTAAAGTACTTACTATCAGTTATGAAGATCAGACTATTGGGTGTACAAATGGAACTATCGGTGGAAGAGGAAAAACAGATAGTGAGCAGAATTAAAAATCTGCCAGAATCAGTTCTCAGGGCTAAGGAAGATGTGCTGGAGATGTCTCATTTTATACACTCCAACCCGGAACTGGGAAGTGAGGAATTTAAATGCAGCGCGAAGTTGATTGGATCCCTGAAGAAGTGGGGATTTGACGTAGAGGAAAACTACCTCGGTATGAAAACTGCCTTTCTTGCAAAAGTTGGGAAAGGTGATCCCAAAGTTGCAGTATTTGCAGAGTATGACGCGCTTCCAATAGGTCAGGCATGTGGACACAATATACTTGGCTCCTGGGCTTTTGGGGTTGGAGCTTCTCTCGCAGATGAAATAAAGAAACTGAAATCCGGTACCTTTTATGTGGTGGGAAGTCCTGCCGAAGAGGGTAGAGGGGAATACGCCTCCAGTAAGGTTGTAATAGCTCCTGAATTGAAGAAAATTGGAGTTCATGCCGTCTTTACCTCCCATCCGGTGGATGAGTGGGAGGTTGGAAATTACAGCTTAGGGATCAAAAGATATTCTTTCGTTTTCCATGGTAAGGATGCCCATGCAGCCGTTTCCCCTGAAAAGGGTATAAATGCCCTTGATGCCGCGGTTGATTTCTATATGAACTTCAGAATGATGTTCGGTCTCCTGAGCAGGAAACACCAGATAGTGCTAAGCGCCATCATAAAGGATGGAGGGAGTGCCCCTAATGTTATTCCCGGGAGAGCAGAACTATGGGTAGATATGAGATCGGAGGATGATGAATTTCTTCAGTCTATTTTTAAGAGAACCATTGAAATGGCTAAGAATATTGCAGCGGTTCATTTGTGTACCTTTGAAAGTAGTCCACTTGCCCCTGAGATGAAACCTAGAAAGAGAAACGAACTTCTAGACTCGATTTATTACCAGAATGCTGTAAAATATGTCGGTAATATAGTAGTATCTCCAAAGGAGTTTTATGAGAGACCTCCAAGAGCATCTTCAGATGTCGGAAATGTTTCCCAGCTTATCCCTACTAGCCACCTTGGTATAAAGGTCGGCCCGGTTGGAATGGCAGGTCACTCAGAGCATCTGAGAGATTCCGCAATAACCCCCCAGGCTCATGAGGCTTTACTTACCGGAATAGCCATTGCCCATGATTCAATTCTGCAATATTTTAGAGAAAAGAATTGATGGCACATACTTAAAATACACTTGGTAGGACTAGACTTTATTCCTCAACTTTTTAATTTATTTTTAACTTACCAAGATAAGTCGTTCTTCTCTGCACTATTGCCGTTTTACATTACCCTAAGGGCCGATTTTTATTCCAGTTATTAATTATTTTGTATGACGAGGGCACATTGATATTGATTCGAAGAAACCATCACTCCCCCATAACATATATTTCGACAAGAGAATTGAATGCCTGGTGACGATCCATGAAAACAAGGTGACCAGCATTCTGGAGAACAGATATTTCTGCACCCTTGATCTGATTGTAAAGCCAGAACCCCCTTTCAACGGGAACAACATCATTTGCTCCCCATATTATAAGAGTGGGGAGGTTGATTCTGCTGATGAAATTTGAGATGTGCTTTCCTTTGTACGAGTTGTTTAATAGCCTACCCTCTTCGGTTGCCGAGTGCCTTTCCTGATCCTTGCGCCTTGTTTCAAAATTTCGCTTTCCATACTCATATGCCAGTTCCGCCATTTCCTCTGTTATTAGGTCTTTATTGTAAACTATTCTAGAATAGAATTTTCTTGTTACTTCCAGGTTGAATGGAGAGTCGAAGTCAAATTTAGTTGAGGCCCTTCCTCGTTCCATTGTTATACTTCCAGTGTTGCAGAAAATAAGTTTAGAAACGAGTTCAGGATGTTCAAAATAAATATATGAAGCGATCCAAGCCCCCTGTGATTGCCCGCACAGTGCAGCAGATTTTATACCCAAAACCTTCAAGAAGCCGGAAATATGCTCAGCTCTCTCTGTCAGTGAATAATCAGGTTTCCGGGGAACCTCTGTCATCCCGAAACCGAGTTCGTCCGGAGCAATGACCCTGAAGGACTCAGAAAGTTTCTCAATGTTATATCTCCACTGTATGGCTGAGGCCACACAAACTCCACCACCGTGTATCAGTACCAGTGGTTTACCTTTTCCGACATCATAGTAATGTGTTCTGACTCCGTTCACTTCTGCATACTTTCCATAACCCTCAAAATAATCCTTCACTGTTTTTACGCCTCAGCCTTTACGCCTGAAACTTCACCCTCCGGACGCCATATCCTCTTCGGTACTGACGGAGTGACAATGGCAAGGACCAAACATACAGAAATCGGGAGAACTATGGCTAAGAGTCCGGCAGTCTGGTATCCGTGGGAGACAAGTGAACTCATAAGTGGTCCCCCAGCCATTCCTCCTACATTGTACATTGCTTCCATGAAGCCTACTGCTGTTCCAACCCAGGCCAGCTCCACGGTTTCCTGTGTGAAGGCTCTCAACTGACCAAATACTGCATAACCCCCACCAAAAATAACTAGCCCAGGTACTGCAATCAGCACCGTAAGATGAACCACCGTAATTAGAAGGGTCCCTATAACCATCATCGCAGCACCGAGCTGAATAACTCTGACTCTGGTGAATCTGTCGCCGCCCCATCCCGCTGGAAGAGCCATTGCAATTCCACCAAAGCCTAATGCGCTAGAAACTGCGGTTATTGTGGGTTTTGTGTAGTGGAGACTCAGCATGTATGGGGTAAAGTAACTCAGATATGCAAAGTAGCCTATGCCAAAGAAGAGAATTGAAAGAGATATGAGAATCAATGGTTTGTTTAAAACCTCCAGTATACCTTTCATATTATGCCTCTTGAATGTGTACACAGAAGGCACAAATGCTGTAACAAGCAAAATTAACACAACACCCATGATTGCAGAGATGACAAAGGGCCAGTAGAATGAAGTACTAGTGGAGAAACCTGAATATACATAAGGTGCGCTGGCTATCCCAGCGTTAAACATAATGGAAACTAATGCTATTAATTTGCCGCGATGGACCGAACGAAGATCGCCTAAGAATGAAGCTATCATTGGCTGTGCGAGACCTGTGCCAACACCGGTCATGAACCTGAAGAAAAACAGTTCGTCTTCAGTTTTGGCGAATCCCATTAAACCTGAAAACAATGAGAGAACAGCAAGAGATAGTACTATTCCGTTTCTGGTGGTAATCTTGTCAAATATATAGCCTCCTGCTAAACTGAAGACAACAATCCCAAGAGTATAGGCAGTTGCCATGATTCCCAGAGTTGAGGTGCTTATGTGCGTTATCTGATCAACGAATGCCCCTCCAAACAGGAACAATTCTGAATCAAACCCAACAAGAAAAAGACCCAGCGCGACTATAATTCCCATTGATAGCAAACCACCTGTTGATTCGGCTCTTACTACCGCTGTATTTACAGCGTTCTCATCTTCTGACACTTATTTACCTCCAAAGTTTATTATCGGAAGCTACAATGTTTCATTATTTAAATCTTTCTAAGTTAAATGGTTAATTTTGTAAGTTAATACAAACTTTCACATAAATTAAATGAAAGTGAATGATAAATCCCATCGTAATGTTTTTCTTTTCCCGAATATCTATGGAAATACTCTGCATTTGGGCTTTTTAACATAAAAAGATTTGAGAAACAAACGATTGCGAAGATACTTAAACAGCAACACTCGCTGCGCGAATGATAGCTTCTACCGTGGCATATTTTGTCAATGAGAATTTGGAAAAATATAAAGTTATGAATGCCCTAAAGAAAAGGAGGGACCAAATGCCATATAACATAACGGTACTGATTAAACAGATTCCTGACATCGATCAGATGAAGACAGACCCTACATCCGGCGAACCACTTCTGGAAAGGGTTCCTATGAGAATGGAGAACCTCAGCAAGAATGCAGTTGAGGCTGCTGTGAGAATAAAAGAGAAGAACGGTGGAAAAGTAACTGCAATTTGCTTTGGGAGTGAAAAATCCACATCAGTGATAAAAGAAGCCTATGCCATGGGAGTGGATGAGGGTCACCTGATCACTGGTTACCCAGGCAACTACCCTTCGCTGACTGCCTCAGTTCTTGCAGCTAAGCTGAGGGAGATCCCCCATGATCTGGTGATATTGGGTAACCAGTCGGCAGACACCTACACAGGACTTCTTGCAGGTATGATTGCCTCTATTACAGGTGAGCCTTTATTGGGGAACGCTATTGAAATTAAACCAGAGGATGGGAAAGTGAAAGTTGTGTCCGCTATGGAAAGTGATAACATGGAGATATCCGCCAGAATTCCGGCGATCATCTCTGTTGCACAGGAGATAAACCAGCCAAGGTTGCCACCTGTTCTTCAGATAATGGCTGCGGGACGGAAACCCATAAACCAGACCGCTGCCAGTGATTTGAAAAAACCAGAAGTAACAGTTATTTCAAACAGAGCTCCGAAGAGCGACAGAAAGAGATTGATCTTTGAGGATATGGACAAGGGAGTGGAGGAAGTCGCTAAAATAATAAAGGAGGCCATAAAATGAAGATACTTGCCTTTTCGGATATTGATGCACTTCTTTCACAGATAGTGTCCAGGTTTAGGGATACGGGCGAAGTACATGCAGTCACATCCAATCCTGAATTCGCTAAAAAATTTGGACCTGCTAAAGTCCTTACTGTAAAACCACCCATTCTTTCAGATTCACTTGCCGCGATCATAACTGACCTCCAGAAAAAAGACCCGTACGATCTGATAGTAATAGGGACCTCTGTACGAGGCAGGGAAATTGCCGGCATGCTTTCGTTCAATACTGGTCTGCATGCAATCTCGGAGGTCAACAACGTAACTCCTGAGAATGGAACAATAACAAGCTCCAGGTTCTTCTATGGTGGTAAAAGCCTTATAACTGAGAAGTCAGGTGCAAAGATTCTTGTTTCAGCTCCGGGAATTGCAGAGGCCACAGAAAAAGCTGGGAACCCGCCGGTGGAAGAGTTATCCCTTGGGAAATCTAAGGTATCCGTAGAAGGAACCATAGAGAAGAAATCAGGATCTGTGGACATAGAGAAGGCAGGAGTCATAGTCTCAGTTGGAAGGGGACTTGGAAACAAGGAGAATCTATCTAAAATTGAACCATTCGCAAGAGCTATACATGGGGAGATCGCTGGTTCAAGGCCCGTATGCCTTGATTATGGGTGGCTCAGCGAAGACAGGCAGGTTGGGCTCTCAGGAAAGAAGGTTCAACCAAAACTCTATGTTGCGCTGGGAATTTCAGGGCAGATACAGCACATTGCAGGGATGAGGAATTCAAAAGTTGTTGTGGCAGTGAACAAGGATAAATCTGCGCCAATCTTTGAAGAGGCGGACTACGGTGTTGTTGGAGACATGTTTACTGTGGTCCAGAAGCTTACTGAGAAGGTCTCTTCCTGAGACCCTGCTCATTCTGCAAGGTTCTCGCTTATTAGCTCTGCAACATCCTTTATCTGCATTTTACCTGCAGAATCTGTTCCAGATAATGCATCCTGAAGCATTGGCATGCAGAACGGACAGGCAACAGCCAGCTTGTTTGCCCTGGTCTCAATAGCCTGCTTTATTCTGAGGGAACTTACCTTTTCCTGACCCTCGACCTTATACCAGTAATTTCCACCACCAGCACCACAGCACATGCTCTTCTGTTTTGAACGGGTCATTTCCACAAGGTTTCCTGTACTTTTAACTATATTCCTTGTATTATCATATTCGCCGTTGATTCTTCCCAGATAACATGGATCGTGAAGTGTTATGGTTTCATTTGAATTTTTCACCTTCAGCCTCCCTTCTTTTACAAGGTCGGCGAGAAATTGACTGTGGTGAACAACCTCAGCCTTAAGGCCGAATTTCGGATACTCATTCCTGAATGTGTTCATGCAATGAGGACATGCAGTTATTATTTTCTTCACGTTTTTGCCGGTGAAAGTTTCCATATTCTGTAGGACAAGCTCCTGATACCTGCCTTCTTCTCCCATTCTTCGGGCGGTTTCACCATTGCATTTCTCTCCTGATCCAAGTATACCGTAATTTACTCCGGCTTTGTTCAGAAGGCCGAGAATAGTCCTGGTAGTTTTATTGTCCCGTGGATCGAATGCGCCCATGCATCCAACCCAGTAAAGAACATCCTTTGTGTCATCAAATGGCGGTGCAATTTCAAGCAGGTTATCCCTGTCTGAGGGAGAATTTCCCATGGGGTTCTGGGTATTGGTAAGATTGTTGAAATACTGACTGGTGAGCTTCCCAAACCTGTTCTCCATGACCAGGTTCTTTCTTGCTTCCATCACGAAGGATTGTGGATCTATAAGAACCGGACATTCCTCAACGCATGCCTGACATGTGGTGCATGACCATGATGCATTTTCTGTGATAAGGTTAGGAACTATCTCAACGTCAGAATATACATTCTTCTTAATGTTCTGCACCAATGCTCTGGGGCTTAGATCTGTGCCTGAGAGGAATGCCGGACAGGATCTCTCGCATCTTCCGCAATCTGTACAGGCAAGGGCATCGATCTTCGATGTTGTCCGGATGTCTGAAACGGTTTTAGTTCCAACCTTGAAATCAAAATTTCCTGATTCAAGGGCTTCTGAAAGAACAAACGGAGTTGGCATTTCTCCTCTCTTCCTGATATTTTTTGCTCCGATAGTTGTCAGCGAGAGTATCATATGAGAAAGCTTTGAAAATGGCAGATAGGCAACTATTGCGAATGCCGTCAGAACATGTATTATCCAAAACCACCTGTAGATCAATATCCCGGTGGATAGATTCAACCCGAAAACTCCATAAAAATAGCTAAGAACCCATTCCACGAATCTGTACTGGTCATAAGGAACCCGTATGAGATAAACCTTCAGCGCCCCCAGAAAAAAACCTTCCAGTGCCAGAACAAGTAGAGAGGCGAGGATTATGTAATCTTCATCCTTTGTGTCAAGCCTGGTCTTTCTCCTGATTCGTCTGTAGAATCCCATCAGGATTCCGGCTATCAGCATCACGCCTCCGATGTTTGCCCATACTTCGAAATTAAGGTAAAAGTCACCCACGAGGATTCCCTGATGAGCCAGAGGCTTCAGTATGTCATGGGATAGAAAAATGAGGGAAGTGGCTATGAAAAGTATCAGAATGCCGAATGAAATCAGCAGATGCATTATTCCTGCATATCTGTTCTTTACATTCTTCTGATGAAAGAAGCCATATGAAAAGACCTGTTTTATCACGGTCTTCCAGTTACGGCGAAAGTAATTCCACATAGGTCCTGCAGTTACACCCATTTTCGCATATGTCCTATACCACCATATTATTATGAAAGCCAGTGCAGCAAAAGAAATGACATAGTCAGCCACCAGTTCCTGGGTATTTACATAGAACAGCGTCTGGCTGGCAACCGGGATTCCCATGCATCCCAATTCGCAGGGAACTATAATTATTATTCCCATGGCGGGAAAGATGAATTTTAAATATGGTGGATGCCATTTTCCATAATGAAGCCTGTGGAAAGTGATTACCCCTCAGATTTTCACAGAAACAGGAAGAAGCTTGGAATATCCATAGCGATAGTCATCATAATTGTCGTTTCAGTCTTCATAATTGCAGGCTACAATGAACGGGGGACGGTTAATGTTCTTTATATCAAGGCAACAATTGATGAAAATGGAGCCATGGTTTCCAGAACTTACCAGGAAAACTTCCAAACCCTCTCTTCAGGTGGGCTGACCACATTTACCCTTCCAATACATAACAATGGTTCCAGTACTGTTACATTGAGTTCTGTGTCAGTTTATACCATAGGATTTGATGTTGTACACTCTAACCTGCCCCTAAATGTCAAAGCCAATTCAAACGCCATTCTTGAGTTGACGCTTTCACTTCCGTATAAAACCTACGCTGGTGGCCTTGAGATAGCAATTTCATGATATCATTCCGTGTCATGTAAACATAGGAAGATCAGCGGCCATAAATCTTTGACTTTGTAAATTGATTATGGTTTATTGATTTTGGTTTAGCTGGAATTCATGAATTTTACCTATTTTCTGGCATTTCATATGAAAAAATACTGTTAAAAATACCAATTCCTGAAAATTATAATATCACAAACCCATACTGAATGGTGAGGCCTGATTACCTTAGAGTCCCGCTTCCTTCCGGGGAGGCCTATTCAAGAATCAAATCCACCCTGAGGGTCAGAACTCTTCACACTGTTTGTGAAGAGGCCAGATGCCCGAATGTTGCTGAATGCTGGGGCGCTGGTACCGCCACTTTCATGGTTATGGGGGGAAATTGCTCCAGGGGGTGCAGATTCTGTTCCGTTACGCATGGAGGTATGACGCCGCTAGATCCGGATGAACCCCGTAAGGTCGCTGAATCTGTCGGCATCATGGGACTGGATTATGTGGTAATAACCTCGGTTGATCGGGATGACCTGGAGGACCAGGGAGCAGGCCATTTCGCCGATGTCATAAGAACAGTTAAAAGGCTCAATGTAAAGGTTGAGGTCCTGATTCCAGATTTCAGGGGAGATATGGAACTCGTCAACAGGGTAATCGAGGGCAAACCGGATGTTGTGGCTCACAACATAGAGACTGTGAGGAGGCTAACACCAGTTGTGAGGGATGGCAGAGCCGGCTACGATCAGTCACTGGGCGTACTGTCCGGAATTCGGAGAGACCATCCCGGCATTATAACAAAATCATCAATAATGGTTGGATTCGGAGAAACAGATTCTGAGGTAGAGGAGACCCTTGGTGACCTCAGGAGATGCGGTGTAGATATAGTTACAATTGGTCAGTATCTGAGACCTTCAAGAAAGCAGATTGAGGTCTTTGAGTACTGCTCTGCGGAAAGGTTTCAGAGGCTGGAAAAGGTTGCCTACTCGCTGGGGTTCTCATTTGTGGCCTCCGGACCACTTGTGAGAACATCCTACAGGGCAGCTGAAGCCTGGTCAAAGAGGCGAATTGAAAATGTCTGAACAGATGGAACAGAGTGAGAGGGAAAAGTACATAAGAGGATTTGGAGCAATGGTTCTTTCGCGCACCCTTGACAATAAGATAATGTCAGCCCAGAGACAGGGCAGGGTCGGTTTTTTCACACCAACAATGGGGCAGGAAGCTGCCCAGATTGGACTGTCAATGAACCTGAAGAAGGAGGATACCATATACCAGTACTACAGGGATATGCCCATGATGATCCACATGGGAGTTCCGGTAGACATAATAATCAACCAGATTTACGGAAACAGTGCAGATATCGCACTGGGAAGACAGATGCCGAGCCACCTGCTTGCCAGAGATTACAATTTCATGTCTGTTCCAAGCCCAGTCGCAACAAACCTCCCCCTTGCTGTGGGAACTGCATACGCAAACAGGTATCTTGGAAAACCCGGATTAGTTGTTGCCAGCTTTGGCGATGGGTCATCTTCCACCCCTGACTTTCATGCCGCATTGAATCTTGCTGCAGTTTTCAGCCTTCCGGTTATATTCTTCTGCGAAAACAATGGCCTTGCCATTTCACTCCCAACGGAGAAGCAGACAAAGACTGAGATCTGGAAAAAAGCCGAAGCATACGGAATGCCTGGCATTCTTGTGGAAGGCAGTAACCTGGTGGACAGTTACAATAAAACCAAGGATATCGTTGATTATGTCAGATCAGGAAAGGGGCCGGCCTTAATTGAGGCAAGATGTCCTAGAATGGGTCCTCATTCAACGTCGGACGATCCTTCAAAATATGCTACTGACATCGTTAAGGAGAACAGTGAAAGAGATCCTATGGTTATTACCAGGAATCACCTGATTGAGATGGGTGTGATCAGTGACCATGTGGTGGAAAAGATGATGGAGGATTCAAGAAATTTTGTCACTGCCAAATTCGATGAACTGGAGAAGATACCTCCGCCTTCTCCTGAGAAGATGTTTGATGACGTTTATGAATCCATGACCTGGATAATCAAGGAGGAGAAAGGTGATATCATTGGCAGAAATTAACATGGTTCAGTCCCTCAACAGAACTCTCGATATGAAGATGGATGAGGACAGCCGTATGATCCTCCTTGGTGAGGACATAGGTAAAGATGGTGGTGTATTCAGGGTGACTGACGGACTTCAGGCCAAATATGGGGAAGCCAGGGTCATTGACACTCCGCTTGTAGAGCTTGGGATAGTGGGAATGGCCATAGGAATGGCTGTTAGCGGGCTAAAACCGGTACCTGAAATCCAGTTCCAGGATTTTATATACACAGCCTTTGACCAGATAGTTAATCAGATGGCAAAATTGAGATACCGATCAGGAGGTACCTTATCTTCGCCGCTGGTTCTCAGAACCCCGTATGGCGGAGGGATCAGAGGTGGACTCTATCATTCCCAGAGCGGTGAAAGTTATTTTGTCCACACCGCGGGACTGAAAGTGGTAACGCCGTCCAACCCCTATGATGCCAGGGGGTTGCTTTCTTCCTCCCTTGATTCACCAGACCCGGTTATATTTCTGGAGCCAAAGAGGCTCTACAGATCAGGAAAGATGGAGGTGCCGGATGGGGATTTCAAGGTTTCCATTGGGCAGGCAAATCTTGTCCACGAGGGGGATTCGATCTCCATAATTACATATGGTTCAATGGTACCAACAGTTCTGAAGACCGTTGCAGATAACTCACTGGATGCTGATGTTCTTGACCTCAGGACACTCTCACCTTTGGATGTTGATGCAATTTTGAAAACCGTAAAGAGGACAGGTAGAGTGGTGATAGTACACGAGGCTCCAAGGACTCTGGGTATGGGGGCAGAGATTTCTGCACTTATAACTGAAAGGGCCGTAGAATACCTTTATGCCCCGATTCTGAGAGTTACTGGACCAGATATACCGTTCCCCTACAGGCAGGAGGAACTCTATATACCTGACAGCGCCAGAATCATGAGGTCAGTGAAAAAGGTTCTTGAATTCAGGTGATTAAGTTGTATATGTTTAAACTTCCGGATATAGGAGAGGGTGTTTCTGAGGGTGAGATTGTAAAATGGCATGTTTCTTCAGGAGACACCATAAGAAAGGAACAGGACATGGTTGAGGTCATGACCGACAAAGTTACGGTGAAAATATCCTCACCGGTCAACGGTAAGGTCTCACGGATCCTTTTCAATGAAGGGGAGGTTGCAGCAGTGGGATCTGCACTCATAGAGATTGAAACAGACGAATTGCAGACTTCAGAAATGCACGCGGATGATAAAAAAGCAGATACGCCAGCTCAGGTGCAACAGCATGCTCAGAATACAGATAGATTGGTTACTGCCTCCCCGGCTGTTAGAAGGATTGCAAGAGAAAGGGGACTTAACCTTTCTGAAATAATGGGAACTGGTGAGAACGGAAGAATCACCCTTAATGACCTTGAGGTGGTGACAACATCACATACCACCATACCGACACCACCTTCTAAGGGGCCCGCGGTGACATCACCTGTTGCATCAGGAGATACGCTGCTCGAACCAAGGGGATTGAGGAGACTGATTTTCGAGAAGATGACAAAGTCCAAGGAGATAATGCCTCACTTTACTGTGGCAGAAGAGGCAGACATAACATCTCTGCAGGGTATTGTGAAAAAGCTTTCAGAAATGGACACAAAGGTAACTCTCACAGCTTTCTTCATAAAAGCCACTGCCACCGTCCTCAAGGAGTTCCCATACCTTAATGCTACCTACAACGAGGATAAGAAGAACTACACCCTGCGAAGCGCATACAATATAGGGATGGCAGTTGACACTGAAGGGGGCCTTACTGTTCCGGTTATTCATGATGTGGACAGAAAGTCTATCCTTCAGATCGCTGCCGAGATCAGGGACCTGGCCATGAAAGCCAGAGAGTCAAGGCTTGGCCTCAACGAGGTACAGGGTGGAACCTTCACAGTGACCAATGTCGGGCCCATAGGCGGTCTTTTCTCTACACCTATAATCAATTACCCTGAAGTTGCAATCCTTGGCGTTCACAGGGCATTCAGGAGAGATGTGGATGGAACTGAGAGAACAATGACATTCCTCTCACTTTCATGCGATCACAGGCTAATAGATGGCGCCCTTGCAACAAGGTTTTTGATGAAACTCAAGTCGGCCCTTGAAACACCTGAGTACTTCCTTGTGAGGTGACCATGATGGATTTCGATGCAATAATTATTGGAGCGGGTCCAGGCGGGTATTCTGTGGCCATAAGACTTGGCCAGCATGGGAAGAAAGCACTGCTCATAGAAAAGGATAGAGTAGGGGGTGAATGCCTCAATTACGGATGCATTCCCAGCAAGGCACTCATAGAGCTTTCCAGTTCGATGAACTATCTCAGGAATATGCCAGGATTCAAGGGAGACATGGGAGTTGAAATGCCTCAGTGGCAGGAATGGAAATGGGGGATGATTGGCAAACTGACTGGAGGTGTAGAAACCCTCTGCAAGGCTTATGGAGTCCAGATTGAGAAAGGGGAGGCTTCCATCGTTGACAAAAACACCGTCTCTGTTAATGGGAAAACATTCACCACCCACAACCTTGTTATAGCAACCGGATCTTCTCCTGCAGTCCTCCCGGATATGGAAGGCGTTATGTACAATCGGGAAGTCCTCGACCTGAAGGAAATACCGAAAACCCTGGCCATTATTGGTGGAGGGTATATAGGCATTGAACTGGGCACTGCCTTTGCCAAACTTGGAAGCAGTGTTACCATAATCGAGATGATGGATCAGATTTTACCCGGCCTTGACAAGGATCTCACAAGACCTGTGTCCAGAACCTTGCGGGAGCTTGGCGTGAACGTACTGACTTCCACAAAAGTCACCTCATTCTCTCGACAAGATGAATATGTGATGAAGTTTGATAACGGGAACGAGATCAGGGCTCAGAAGGTTCTGGTGACTGTCGGGAGGAGACCTAACACACAGGGTTTTGGCCTAGAGAATCTTCAGCTTGAAATGGATGGTCGCTTCATAAAGACGGATTCAGGAAAGAGGACATCGGTTGACGGGGTATTTGCGCTTGGAGACGTGAGTGGCGGACCAATGCTTGCTCACAAGGCATTTCACGAAGCTGAAATTGTTGCAGACAACATAGCCGGCATATCAAATATTGCAGATTACAGGGCCATGCCATTTGTGATATATTCCGACCCAGAAATTGCCTATACCGGAGACATATCAGGGGAGTTCAAATCATTCCCGCTGGGTGCAAATGGAAGAGCGCTGGGAATGAACAGCTCTAACGGCTTTTTCAGGATTTATACGGATCAGAAAGGAAACGTCAGGGGATCAGTTATTGTGGCTCCCCATGCTTCAGAAATGATCAGCGAGATCTCACTTGCGGTTGAATCCGGTCTCAATGCCATGGACATAGGGTTGACCATTCATCCCCATCCAACAGTTTCAGAAGGGATAATGGAGGTGTCCCAGAGTGTCTACTCCAAACCACTTCATTTCAAACCCCGCGACTGATTTCGGAACACTTCCATACCATGATGCCATGGAAATTCAGAGGACGCTGGTTCAAGCGGTTAGGGACCAAGTCTTTGAGAATTTTTTAATGATACTTGAACACCCTCCAGTTTATACAGCCGGAAGAAAGACCACGGAAGCAAATCTCAATGGGGTAAAGGCAGTGAGAATAGATCGCGGTGGCGATGTGACCTACCACGGACCTGGACAGCTTGTTTTTTATCCGATTTTCAGAGTCGGGACTGAGAAGATAGATGTGAGGTCATTTGTGAAAAAAGTTGAAAATACTGTAATTGAATCCCTTTCAGATCTTGGATTCATTCCATTTGTGGGCGAAGAACCCGGGATATGGATTGAGAGACCAGATAGAAGAAAGGTCTGCTCCATAGGAATGGCCATTGATCATGGAATATCCTACCACGGGATAGCCATTAACTACTCCAGTGAGGTTCTGGACGGTTTCATGAGAATCCGCCCATGCGACATGGATCCATCCGTTATGGGTTCCCTTAATGTAAAGCGATCTCTGCTGAAAGATTCCATGCTGAGGAGTTTCAGAAACAACTTTGCCAATTTTATGGAGATTGGAAGGAGACATCTGGAAGAAATACTGGGAGCTAAGATGGAGGCCTGAGCGGCCATATTCTTTCCTCCACATTCAGCCTCTTGTTCGAAACCAGGGCCATCATGAATAGGAGGGATGAAATTCTATTGGAATACTGAAGAACAACCCTTGGAATCTCTTTCTCATGGGCGTAGAGGACTATAAGCC
This sequence comes from Thermoplasmatota archaeon, assembly GCA_023379355.1. The sequence continues at coordinate 38,725 of JAMCUD010000094.1, read as the reverse complement.
TTTCAAGGCGTCTGGATACGGTCCTCGCGATATGCAGGGATGAGGCTTCCCTGGATCCTCCAGGTACAACAAAGAGAGTTATCTTCCCAATCTCCTTCCTGTACACATTAACTCTCTCCTCAAGCCAGTTCACGTCTTCATCTTTTATTGTTCGTCCATTGGCAGATGCTATTATATGCTCGCCTAGCCTGAAAACGTTTTCCTGCATTCTGTCTATGTCCTTACGGACATCATCCCACCCTGACATATCCAGTGCCATCCCCAGAAATGAATTCAATTCATCTATGGTCCCTTCAACCTCTATATGTATGGATGCTTTCGATACCCTTTCCTTTCTTGTGTTGTCCGTCTCTCCGCTGTCCCCTCGCCTGGTGAACATAATTGCCTATATGTAACAATTACTTCTTGATTCCGGTTCCCATGATTCCAATCCGTGGAAACAGTTAAAAAATCCCTAAGCCTATTGTCCCATGGAAGATTGGTTTCAAAAAGGAGAGAAATGGTTTCCTTCACCATACGGTAAGGATGATGTTCTTGGAACAATGAATGAGATCGGTCCTGCAAACATTCTGAAGGCAGCCTCAATTGTAAAGAAAGGAAGGGCAATTTACCTTTCACATGAGATGTTCAATGGAATGCCTGGAAGATATGAGAGCCATGGGCCTTTCTTTTATCTGCTTTCCCAGAGGGTCTATGATGTCAGACCTCCATTCCGTCAGGCTTCCTCGAACAAGTTCGGAGGGGCCCTGTGCAGGGTAGAGATGGTTGACCATCTTGGCACACACCTTGATTCATTGAACCATATTTCCTATGATAATAAGTTCTATAATGGGAACGATGCATTTGATCTTTCAACCACCTACGGAACCTCGAAACTCGGTATCGATGAAGTACCACCGGTGGTTACCAGAGGTTTAATGGTTGATGCAACAGATGGGAAGGGTTTAATGAAAAAGGGAGAACCTATCGGCCTTTCAGTTGTCAGAAAATACCTTGAGGATCATAATCTGGAAATTGATCCAGGAGATGCAATATTCTTCTATACCGGTGTTGGAAGACTTTGGGAGGATGTGCCTGAGTACAACACCTATTACGAAAAATCTCCCGGAATAGGGATGGAGCTTGCCAGATGGCTCTCTGAAAAGAGGGTTTCCATTACCGGAAGTGACACTCCCTCAACCGAAGTGAGTCCTTCAGAACTCCCAGGATCGAGGCTCCCGGTGCATCAGTACCTAATCACGAGGAGTGGAATCAGACTTATAGACAATATCAACCTCAACGGGCTTGTGGATGAAAATATAAGTGAGTTCATGTTTGTCACTGCACCCCTTAGATTCAAAGGAGCTACTGCATCACCTGTTTCTCCGGTGGCCATAATTTAGCGGGAATCCTCATGAACTGAAAGGAAAATGATCCTGAGGTTGTCTTAATTGGAACCCATTCCTCTTGGCAGACCTATAGCCTAAATTTCAATTGCCGGTATATAAAGGGAAATCGGGTAAAGTTTATAGCCATGCCTGGAATGGATAATTAATGACCCTTAATCGGGAGGATTATCTTCTTGTGATGTGGGAATTCATAGAATCCTTCGGAAGTATCACTGAAAAGGCGCTTGCAGATCGCCTTAAAATCAGCCCGCCGACTGCACATGAATACCTCCAGAAATTGACTGATGCCGGTCTCATAATCAAGAAGAGGGGGGACATCAGATTCACGCCTGATGGCCACAGGCAGGCGATTGATCTGGTAAGAATGCATCGCGTTACTGAGGTATTCGCGCACAGGTTTCTTGAAATCCCATGGGAAGACACCCACTCTTCAGTTATGGAACTGGAACATCTTTTTAGCGGAGATAAGGGAGACAAGCTCTTCAAGAACCTGGGAAACCCTGAAACCTGCCCTCATGGAAACCCAACAGATCCTCTCCGCCCTGAGGTGGAGGTATCCCTGACCCTTGCTCCCGAAGGGAAGTACATTTTCAAGCGAATCTCCTTTGAGGAAAGAGATATTCTCAGGAGCCTGAGTTCATTGAACTGCCTCCCCGGTACCTGGGTGGAGATTATTAAAAGCCCTGATGAATTTGTGATGGTGACAGAGAACGGCGAAATAAAGATACCGGAGAACCTTTCACTGGCAGTGAGGCTTTCAAGGGAGAGAGGCTGATCATATATCTAAGGGTCATGTCTAAAAGCTGGAGCTGATTCCTGACTCAGTGTAAACTCTATCCTCTTATTGCGTTTTCCCTTGCTCTGTATTCTCTGTAACTGTATAGAGCCGATTTCGGAAGTATCACGGACATGTGTTCCTCCATCAGCCTGTTCATCGAGCCCATCTATCACTATGGTCCTGACCTTTTCCAGCCTTCTGAGGAGTTCCCTTCCTGGATCAGTTCTTGATATATTCGGTATCTTCAGAGCCTCCACCGAAGAGATTTCCCTCTGGTAAATCCGGTGACTCTCCGAGATGAATGAATTGCACTCAGATATGAGCGAGTCCACAAATTCCTTCGAAAAATCAGAGAGGTCCATGTCGATTCGCGCGTGGTCTGTATATATCTGGCCCCCTGTCAGCAGACCTTCTTCTCCATGCCTGGCGGCCATCATACCGTCAATGACATGTATGGCGGAGTGGTACCTCATATGTGAGTACCTGCGATCCCAGTCGATTTCAGCCCTGACCGAATCCCCCTTCTTTATCTGATTCTTAACCTCCGGCACATGAAGTACATCCTCCCCACTCTTGAGTACATCTGTGATCCTTACTTTTCCCGATGAGGAGTGCAGATATCCGGTGTCGTTTGGCTGCCCTCCGCCTGTTGGGTAGAAAATGGTTCTGTCCAGCAGGATTCCATCATCACCTGTCTCTGTAACCTTAGCAGTAATTTCCTTCATGTACATGTCAACCCAGAATACCTTTTCAGTCATTTCAGGTTCATCCAATTTACAGCATAAATATCTGTCCACCCATGCATGAACTTTTGGACCCAGTATAGAGTAAATAAACAAACTTGTATACCAAAGTTTTAATATGTGAAACTAATCATGAAACATGGCTCTAATAAGGGATGAGGATAAGAACTACCTTTCAGAGGAATTCAAAAAGTATGTCACAAATGACGTGGATATCGTTCTTTTTACCACGACAAAGCAGGAATGCAAGTACTGCAAGGAGACAATTGAGCTTGCATCTGAAGTTTCAGAACTGTCCGATAAGATACACCTTGTGAAATATACTATGGAGGATAATAAGGAGGAAGCGACGAAGTTCAAGGTTGAAAAGGCCCCTACCACCATAGTTACAAAACATGGGTCCACAGACGGGAGAGTCAGGTACTCTGGACTGCCTTCAGGTTATGAGTTCGGTTCCCTCATAGAGGATCTGAAGAATGTTTCAAAGTGGGAGGCGGATATTTCGTCCAAGGCTCTTGAGATCATAAAGAAGATAGACAAACCGGTGACGATCAAGGTATTTGTCACACCGACATGCCCATACTGCCCCAAGGCAGTTGGCACTGCCCATAAATTTGCCATACTTAACGAGAATATTACAGGAGAAATGGTGGAGTCTCTTGAATTTGAGGCTGAAGCAGAACAGGCGGGCGTTTCAAGTGTGCCGCACATCCTCATCAACGGAGAGGTTGAGTTTGTAGGCGCATACCCTGATGACCAGTTCGCCGAATACGTCCTTGAAGCTTACAACCACGCCTGAACAAAAGGCAAAAAACTTTAACCTTATTTTATCCTATCCAACTATGAAATCTTTTGAACTTCTGAATGAGATGGTCACAAAAGCAAATGGGAGCCAGGAAGTAAAGAATGAGCTGAAAGGTTTTGACAAGACCTTCCAGTTCAAGCCAACAGATTCCGAAGCATTTTTTGTTTCCATTAAAGACGGCGCGCTCTCATTGTCTAAGGGAGAGACCAAGGACGCAGCCGCAGTCATATCTGCAACGGATGATCTTCTTTCAAGGGTTCTCTCTGGACAGGCTAATGCCGTCACAGCATTCATGGGTGGAACCTTGAAGGTATCCGGTGACATTTTCAGCGCCCAGAAGCTTACATCCCTAGCCTCTAAAATGAAAAAGTGATAACATGGATGTGAGGAAAGCTGCCATAATAGGGGCTGGAATCATGGGTCACGGCATCGCCGAGGTTCTGTCACTTTCAGGTATTCAGGTCACGCTTGTTGATGCATTCCCGGAAGCACTGGCAAAGGCAAGGGACTCCATAGGAATAAGCCTTGAAAGACTGCATAAGTCCGGAAAACTGAAGGAACCACAGGATGGGATATTGGGGAGAATATCCTTCAGTGGGGATCTTGAGAAATCTGTATCCGATGTTGATATTGTGATAGAGGCCGTACCGGAGATAGAGAGCCTGAAGAGAGATATTCTCTCAAGGGCTTCATCAAGCGCTCCAGAACATACCATAATTGCTTCTAACACTTCCAACATTCTCATTTCAGATCTCGCCAAGGCTGTTAAAAATCCCTCCAGACTTGCAGGATTCCATTTCTTCAACCCTCCGGTTGTCATGAAACTTATAGAGGTGATAAAGTGTGATGTCACATCTTCACAGACAGCTGATTCTCTGATGGAACTTGCAAGGAGGATAGGAAAGACACCGATTCTGGTAAACCATGACACACCTGGATTTGTTGTGAACAGGGTTAATGCGCCAGAGAGCCTTCTATTCGGCCTGATTATCCAGGGAAAAATGGCTTCTCCGGAATCGGTGGACGCCTTTGCCCGTGCACAGGGCCTTCCCATGGGGCCATATGAACTGATGGATTATGTTGGCATAGATACCATGGCACACTCCCTTGAGTATTATGCCAGGGCGGTCCATCCTGATTACGCTAAATGCCATATCTTTCAGGAGATGGTAAACAGCAAAAGGCTGGGTGCGAAAACAGGAAAGGGCTTCTACACATGGAAGGACGGAAAGGCCCAGATACCACATGCTGAACCGTCCCAGGTTATTGATCTGATGGACGTGCTTTCTGTTGAGGTGAACGAAGCAGTGAAGCTTCTGGAACTTAACGTTGCGTCACCGCAGGATATTGAAACTGGAGTCAAGCTGGGTATGAACAGGCCATTTGGTCCAATTTCCGTAGCAGAGGGCCTTACAAATGCAGAAGTAAAGGCAAAGCTCCAGAAACTTGCTGAAAAATTCCAGACTGAGATATTCAAACCTGCCCAATCTATTGAGCAGGGGAAAATGAAGGATGCCGTCGCAGGGAAATTGCAAATGAAACGGGAACCTGACGCAACAATTGCCAAAACTGAAGTCCCTCTACAGGGATCTGATTCGATCTCCGTAACGTACGATGATGAGAACTTTGTTGCCGTCCTGACTTTCAGCAATACAAGAAACAACCTTCTCAGCGTTGAGGTCATTAACTCTCTGGAGAACCATCTAAGGAATCTGTGGAACAGAAAGGAAACACGGGTTATTATCCTGAGGGGTGAGGGGAACAACTTTTCCGCAGGTGCCCAGCTTACGCAGTTCTTCAGCAGTACGATGGATTTCGCAGAAAACTCCAGGCGGGGTGAGAGAGTGTTCAGGATGCTGTCTGAGATTCCCAAGATCACAATAGCTGAGATGAAAGGATATGCCCTTGGAGGTGGTTTTGAGCTTTCATTGTGGTGCGATCTGAGAGTTGCAACACCAGATTGCACTATGGGGTTTCCAGAAGTAACACTTGGTTTGATTCCTGGCTGGGGAGGTTCTCAGAGGCTGAGAAAGCTCATTGGTGTATCCAGATCAATGCAGATAATACTGAGCGGAGACAGATTCGACGGGAAGACCGCGCTGGATCTTGGCCTTGTCTGGAAACTATTCCCTTCATCTGAGATTGCTGATAAAACTGCCTCGCTTGCCAGAGATCTCGGAAAGAGGATTGCTCCAATAGCCGCCTCTGTTGCTAAAAGGCTCATAAACAAGGGTGGAGATGTTCCGGAGGATAATGGGCTCGAGATGGAGGCCATGTCCATGGGTTTGATCTACGGCACAGAGGACCTTAAGGAGGGTATAACTGCCTTTCTGCAGAAGAGAGCGCCCGAATACAGGGGGAGATGATGGAAGTGTACCCTTCAATCTACCATGCTGACTTCATAGCAGAACCTTTCTAAGAACTCTTTCTCCATTTTTCCACATTACTTTTTCTGCATTATTGCCTAGCAAATCCTGAAGCTGCATGATCTTACCTATATCCTCGAATCCCCGTGGAGCGCTGTCTATTCCAAGAAAATCAGTTCCTATCCCCACGTGATCCCATCCAAACCTGTCCCCTATGTAAGAAGCATGCCTGACCATATCCCCGATCTGCGGAGCTTCACTCAGAGTCGGCGGAATGGCAGTTATTCCGATGATTCCCCCCGTTGCCGCAACCGCTTCAATGCATTCGTCATCAATGTTTCTTATATTCCTGTGGACAGAGTTGGAGTTTCCATGGGAAAATATGACCGGTCGTGATGATATCCTGCAGACGTCAAGAATTGTTTTTCTGCTTGAATGTGCCAGATCCACAATAATGCCTGAATCATTGCAGACCCTTACGAGGTCTTCACCAAAGCCAGTCAGTCCATAATCGTGCCTGGAATGACAGGAAGCCCCGAACTTCGTATCATAATTCCATGTTATTCCAATGGATCTTACACCAAGTTCTCTCAGCTGAAGGGCATCCTCTGGTTTTACCAGAGTGTCTGAACCCTCAAGTGCGAGAAGTAAATTCAAACAATCCCTGCCAATGTCCCCAGACCTTCGGACAATGGGAATAGAGTGTTCGGCGGAAAGTGAATGGTATAGAGCTATCTGCCCGAAGAGCAATTCCCTGTTCGGTGTTGTAGTGAACACTTCTCCTGAATCACTCCCCTTCCTAACCAGAGGCACTTGAGGAAAAATAGAGCCGAAAATAACACCGCCCTCCAGTTTTTTCAGTGATTTCAGATTCGACTGTGGCGAATCAAGGGTTACATCCATTTTCATAGATGATATGGCCAGATCCTCATGCATGTCAATAATTCGCATTATCTGCTATGTGGAATATGGAAAAATGCTTTTCCATGAAGCATGAGAGTTATTCTATGTTTTTCAGGATCAGATCGGAAAGTTCAATGTTTTTGCTGCTTTTTCCTAGGTTTATGTAGCATATAGGGCAAGCAGTGACAATTCTGTCTCCATTGAGGGAATCGAGGTCCCTGAAGCGTTTCTCTGAGACCTTTTCAGAAAGATCAGGAAAGAGAAGCTCGTTTGGGCCACCGCAGCACATCGTTCTCTTTCCGCTTCTCCTGGGAAGCACCAGATTGAAATTATTTTCCAGTATCTTATTAGGTGTACTGTACTCAGGATTCCTCAGCACAAGATGACAGGGCTCATGGAAAACCACCTTTTCAGTACTCTTCCTGATCTTCAGGTTCCCTATGAGATCAAGATAATAGACAACCTTCAGGGAATAACCCTCAACAGTTTCTCTATACGTGTTTTTCAGTAAGTCATAGGTATGGGGATCGATGACTATAATCGTCCTATTTTCTGCCTTAAGTAATCCATGAACCTTCTCTGCGTATTTCCTGAAGACGCCTTTGTAACCCAGGTCATGTATAAATGTTCCGGGATAAGGTTCTCTCTCCCCAAGGTACCATGGTGTTATTCCTGCCTTTCTTAGCAGATCATATATCCCACGAAGGGTCTTTTCCATCTGTTCCGCTGTTTCTGGATCAGACTGGAACCTGAAAAATGTAGAGAGTGAGGGGACACGTGAGACTATTCCTGCCATCGCCCGTGACAGTGTTTTTCCAGTTCTTTTCCTGACCCGGTTAAGAGTCCTGGTATATGCCATCAGCTGGTACATATTCCCTGTGTAAAGGAGATACTCCGAATTCCTGTCAAACTGGAGCCCTTCGGACCATCTTGCCATCTGCTTCCCCTGTCCCAGTGGATTCATGGTTTTCTCTGTGACCTTCACGATCATTTCAGCCACAGGGTCCTTTGACCCTCTCTCTCCTGATTCAACAAGAATGGCACGTGAAAGCTGGCTGACCTTTCCAGCATTTACACCTGCAGGGCATACCTGCAGGCAGGCGAAGCAATCCAGACATGAATAAAAGGAATCAAAGAATGAAGTCAAGTCCTGATCCGATCCGGAGGTTTTCAGAAGCTCCTTCCCCAGTATAACCCTCCCTCTTGCCCCCATCGAGAGGGAATAGCCCGATGCGGGAAGAGTCGGGCACACACTTTCACAGAACCCGCAGCTGATGCATTTCGAAGCTTCAGATTCCAGTTCATTGAATATGTTCTCAGTCAAACATCTTACCCCTGTTCATTATCATGTTGGGATCCAGAACTGTCTTGATGGATTTCATAAGTCTCAGTGCATCCTCATTCCCGGTTTCCCGGTGCTCCATTTTCAGTAATTCCATCTTTTCAAGCCCTATTCCATGTTCAGCGGATACACTCCCATCATGCCTGATGGCAATCATGGCAAGATCCCTCTGAAATTCCTCCACATTTGTCATGTTCTCCTTGTTCTCCATGTCCGCATAGATGTTCGCATGAATGTTTCCATCTGCAATATGACCAAACAGGGCTGCCTTCACATGATGTTCCCGCAGTTTTTCAATGGCTTCCTTGAGAGCTTCCGGCAGATGGGACGCTGGAACCACGATATCTCCAATAACGACCCTCTCACTGGTTGATGCTCTCTGGTTAAGCAGGGAGGAGTAGGCACCTTTCCTTGCCTGGTAGAATTTCTCCATAACTACCCTGTCCCTTGTAGTCTCAATCTTAGTTGGATTATGCCTGGAGAGTATCTCTTTTGCTGCCAGTATGGAATCATCAATTGACTTGGTCTCAGCGGCCATGTCAACTATAAGCATGTACCCCGCGTTTTCTGGAAATTCTATGCCGCTTGACTGATGAAGTGAATCCATGGTTATTCTGTCAAGGAATTCAGCAATCAATGGTGTTCGGCCGTTTTTCTTTAGGTCAGCGATTGCGTGACCGATCTCCTCTATATCCCTGTAATATGCCAGTATCCTCCCGGTTGCTTCTGGAAGAGGCCAGATCTTCAGTATTGCCTTGGTGATTATTCCAAGTGTTCCTTCTGCCCCTACGAACAGTGATGTTAGATCGTATCCTGCTGTTCTCTTCAGAACCTTTCCCCCCGTTCTTATGATCCTCCCGTCTGGAAGGACAATTTCCAGACCAAGTATCCAGTTCTTAGTCGTACCGTACATTGACGCCCTCAAGCCTCCCGCATTGGTAGATATTGACCCCCCTACTGTTGCTGCAATAGAACTTGCAGGGTCTGGAGGATAGAAAAAACCAATTTCTGAGAGGTGATCGTTGAGGGCTTCTAACCTTACGCCAGGTTCCACAATAGCAAATCTGTCCTCTGGTTTAACCTCAAGTATGTGATCAAACCTTCCCATGCTCAGAACCACGGAGCCTTCGGATGGTATGGAAGACCCGGTCAGGGAAGTGCCGCCACCCCTTGTTACAATTGGGATGCCGTTTCTGTTGCAGTAGGCTGCAATCTTAGAGACCTGGGATATATTTTCAGGTATGATCACAGCTATAGGCCCCACTCCGGTGAAATATGATGCATCGGTCTCATAGGGCTTAATCTCTACTGGATCAGTCATTACGATGCTTCCAAAGATCCTTTTCAGTTCCCGGGTGTATTCCATTAGTAAATATGCGGACTATCTATTAATATCTGACACTTCCATATTTAGAACGTGTGAAGTATATCTTACGGCCCACGGTGTGTTATCAAATCCCGTTTTTCTCTGCCTCTGCTGTATGATAGAACTGCACCCGCCAGGATGATTGCCATTGATGCGTAGAGTGCGTATTGGATTCCTGCCATGAATGATGTTGATACACCTCCCATGAGTTTTCCGACGCCGGCAAATACTTCAAAGGCCACATATCGTGGAACGCTGAGGCTTGCAATTGATATAGCCAGAACAAAACTCCCGAGCATTCCTATATTGGAAAGCGTCCTAAGGAATCCGGAGGACATGCCGTAAAGATCTCTGGGGGAGTTTGCCATCACCGCGCTGTTGTTTGCAGGGTAGAACATTGATGACCCGATTCCAGTGATTCCTGAAACAAAAAGAATGATATACAGGGAGGATGAGACAGAAAGAGTTGAGTATATAAGTATGGACACTGCCATCAGAAGAAGCCCACCGGTGGCTGGAATCCGAGAACCAATCCTGTCAGCCAGTTTCCCGAAGTATGGACCTGCCATGCTTCCTATGACGTATCCAGGAAGAAGAAGCAAAGAGCTGTCGAAAGGGGAGAGCCCCCTGATTCCCTGAAGGTACATGATTATTATGAAAACCACTGCCAAGAAGCCCAGGCTCTGAAGGAATGATGCGAGGAGGGAGAATGAGAGGATGCGAATCCTGAAAACACTGAACGGAAGAAGCGGTTTTTCAACATGTTTTTCTATGAGAACGAAGATGAATGCTGTAATCACACCCAGTGATATCATTACAATATTCAGCGACCTCATTCCATGGGATGAAATGTCCACTGCAGCATAGGAAATGAGAATGAGGGCTGTGCCCAGCGAGAACATCCCTGGCAGGTCCAGCCTGTTCTTTATAGGTGTTCCCCCGGAGATATACCTAATGCTGAAATATACAGCAAAGGCTCCAATTGGTACGTTTATGTAGAATATGTATCTCCATCCTATGAAGGTGGTAATTATTCCACCCAGCACTATTCCCAGCATTGCTCCAGCGTTGTACCCCACTGCAGTGTATCCATACACCCTTCCCCTCTTGTTCGGAGGGAAGTTCTCCGCCACGATGGCGCCGCTGTTGGCCTGTATCATAGATGTCCCCACAGCCTGGGCTGCCCTGAATGCTATGAGTTCTGCGATGTCTAGAGATGCCCCGCACAATGCAGATCCCAGTATAAATATAAGAAGACCTGATATGAATATCTTCTTCCTCGTTATGATGTCCCCAAGGCGACCAAGCTGGGTAGTGCCCACAGCTATCACCAGCAGGTAGATCAGTATGATCCAGATGGAAATGGACAGATTTGTGTGCAGCCTGTCAGTTATTGTTGGAAGTGCCAGGAGGACAATGGTTGAGTCAACTGCACCCATGAGGACAGCGACCAGCAGTGCAAAAATCAGCTTCGAGGACCGGTCCACAATTTAGAAATGCAACAAAGTACTAAACAATTTACCGTTGTGTCCCGCATTCTCCTGTCACCCTGAGTGAAACAACCAAGTCAGGGGTTCCCGTTATAATCCTGGGTACGGTTGATTTCTACCAAATGAACTGTTATAATTCAGCAGATACGCCAGGGGGTTGATTAGCATTCAATGCCCACATTGTTTAAATTCAACGATTTCCAAAATAGTTTATGAGAGGTATCTCCATCTCCTCCATGCTCAGACCTCCATGCATCCCTATCATTTCCTTAACACTGTAATCGGGATCAAGCATGGCCAGAGTTGAATCTGTTACCCCAGTCCCATGGGCGGGAAAGAGAACCAGATCTTCTCCAGAACCGAAATTGAGAGGTTTCAGTTCTCGGTTTCCAAAAAGACCCTTTAACGTAGCATTGTTCATCTCCATGCTTTCAACGTTTCTGTGGAGTTCACTGATCTCAACCATTACAGATTCCAGAAAACCATGCCTGAGGTGGACAAATGGTGATCTGACATCGCCAACCACAGGGCTGATCATATTGTTCCGTATTTTTTCATCCAGGGCTAAATCTATGAGACCGCATGGTGGGACAACTGTGTGCCCATGATCTGCTGAAATAACGATCCCTGAATTTCTTTTCAGATGGCATATATCAGATAAATCCCGGATAAAACGGAATATGCTTTCAATCTCATTAGCTGTTTCATTAGTGTATGGACCAACTTTGTGAGAAATAGTGTCCACTGTTGATAGGTAACAGAAGTGCAGTGACCTACCTTTTTCCTTTTGAATGTCCGAACGGATCATGGTAAAAAGATGGGAATGGGAAAGGTAACCCCTTTTTATGGCGGAATCTGCTGTTAGCTTCGTCAGCTCACTGTTTATGATCGAGCTGGGAGAATAATAATAGGAACTGATTCCATTTTCAGTAAGAACAGAATGCACAGTGCCTCTCCTCAGAATTTTTCCAATCTCAAGTCCACCACTAAGAATTGACTGGCCGCTCTTTCCAAGCGGTGACAGGCTTATCATATTACAGACAGAACCAACCGAAGCAAGATACTGAATATAGCCCAGAATGCCGTGATCGCCCGGAGTGAGACCTGTATGGCATGATATTGTTGCTGTGGAAGTTGTGGAAGGAAATGTACTGCTTATGATGTCCAGAAACGATTCTTCAAGGAACTTTCCAGTGTTCTTCAGGTGATTGTTTTCAAGTGCCCACTTCAAAGTATGAAAACCGAACCCATCAAGTAAAACAAATATCAGATGATCGCACTCTGGAAAATCTTTTCCGGCTTTGAGAGACCCATGGAAATTCTTTTTAAATCCCAACGAATTTTCCAATATTTCAGGTATATCTGCTATGGAGGCGGAACCATACATTGGCATCACTTTTTCCATATCTCCATTGAGTCGGCTCTTTTCAGTAAAGTGTATCCTGACTTCAGGTTTCATAAGCCTCATATCTTATATCCAGTCAAGACTCATTAATGATGCTGAATCATTTGGTTCATCCTGATTTAATCTTCTCGGCCTTTTAAATTCCCCATGGATTATAAAACCCTGTTACGCTGAATAAAAATTGAAAGATTTATCTGTAAATAATGATTAGGCAGCCTAAGCCACTGTAGCTCAGTTGGTAGAGCAGCTGACTTGTAATCAGCAGGTCGGGGGATCGATACCCTCCAGTGGCTTCCCTGACAAACGGAGAATTTTTATTCATTTCAGGTGGTTTACTTCAATGTTAAGGTGATTCTACTTTAAGCGCAGGTGATTATAGGGTTCATAAAAATTTGAACATTCCCTGCTCATTCATTGCCATGGAACTTGAAATATCTTCGCAATTTTATTTAATGTTCATACTTCCCAGCAGTTCATTATTTGAAAAAACCTTTGAGCATATATTAGTTGATATTTTTGGGAAAATATTTATATGATGATTTAGCTTTGATTATTAATATGAACAAAGCAGCCTTAGTTTCTGTGATAATAGTGATTATACTGGTTGTAGCAGGTCTTGCCATATATTTCGATAAATATTATAAGCCCCCGACCAGTACTACGCCATCCGAAATAGTTATAGGAATGCCCTATGCCAGCAGCGGGTCATTTGCTTTTTCCTCTCTTGCTGTTAAAAGCGGGTTTCAGATGTGGGTGAACCAGACTAATGCGGCCGGAGGGATTTACCTGTCACAGTATGGCAAGAAACTACCTCTCAAGGTCGATTATCTGGATGATGACAGCAGCACGAGTACTGTTGCAAGTGATTACACTCAGCTTATCACCCAGGATCATGTGAATATACTTATGTCAGATTTCGGGTCAACTCTAGTATCTCCGGGTATTTCTATTGCAAAAAACAATAAAATAGTCTTCTTTGACACTACCGGTTCTACACCATCGTTTTTCAACAAGAGTGATCCATATCTCGTTGATCTCGCCATTCAATCATCTTCACTTTGGCCATTGCCCCTGGCGCAGTACCTGGTAGAGAAGAACACCAATATCTCAAAGATCGCCATTCTCTATACTGATCAGGATTTCACAACTGCCCAGGCTCAAACCGTTGACACTTATCTCACATCACATGGAATAACACCAGTGTACTATCAAAGCACAGCCGACAGCAGTACTTCTGAATACCTTACGACTCTGGCCTCAATTAACGCCACTCATCCTCAGGCAGTTCTTGAATTCGGTTATGACACAAATGATATTGCTTTCTTTGATGCCATGAACAGCGGAAATTATCATTTCAACATGACTTTTACAATATATACTGGCCTTGAATTCTCGCTTCTCCAGAGTTCCGTCCCAACTGGAATGCTAAATTATACATACACCTATGCCGCACCCCCATTCAGTCAGTACAGTAACGTGACGCTTGGACCCAATACTACACAATTCGTTTCAGAGTGGATGGCTAACACCAGCACGCAACCCAATCTTAACAATATTGCTGGATATAATAGTGGACAGTTAATTGGTGCGATACTCAAAAAGGCAGGAAACCTTAACCAGAATGATATAAGGGAAGCAGCCAATGAAACCTCCGGAACTACCACCCTGGAAGGCCCATTTATCATAAACAAGACAACTGGAATGCAGACTGGAGAGGGTATGAACCTTATGCAGTTCCAACCAAATAAGGGAGTGTTGAAGAATGTTGTTATCTTCCCAGCAAATGTGTCTACAGGACCTGCCGTTTATCCTGCACCCTCTGTTGGATCGGTTACGCCTCTTGCAACAGACGCCACTGCACACTCGAGCTCCGCAAAGAGGATGCTGATAACAGGTACTATAATGACGGGTGGAAAAATTTTTAATTAATTCCCTCTTTTAATTTTAACTGGTTTTCAAAATGGCACTGGTAATTGATGCTTTAGTTTTCTCTCTAATATTGACTGCCTACTTTTCGGCCATGGCACTTGGATTGAATATAATATTTGGAGTTCTGAGAGTTGTAAACCTATCTCATGGAAGTTTTTTCATGATGGGATCATTCATGGCTGTTGCTCTTTATGGAACATACAGGTTTGATCCTTTGCTGTCACTGCTCCTGATAATTCCTGTATTTTTCATTGTAGCGCTGCCTATATATTTCGCACTCATACCCAGATTGCAGAAATCCAGGGACTCGGAGATCGCTTCTTTTGTGCTTTTTTATGGTGTTGCACTGGTCATCCAGTCCATAGCCATTTCGCTGTTCGGCACAAGCTACTATGACGTCCCAAATTCGTCGTTCAATGTGGCCTCCTTGAAATTCATTGGTTACTACATACCCTTCTCTTACATAGTTGCGGCTATTGTTTCAGTCTTTCTCATAATCTTTGCATACCTGTATCTTTACCACACTGGTTTAGGGATGCAGACCAGGGCACTCATGTCAAGAAGGGAAACTGCGATAATATCGGGAATAAATGTTCCTCTAGTGTCTGCGATAGCTTTTGCAATCAGCATTGCCATAGTGGCAGCATCTGGGGCATTCTCATCAGAGGTCCTTTTCAGCACTTCACAGAATATAGGAGATATAATAACTGTTACCTCGTTTTCAATTATAATCATAGGGGGACTTGGCAATCCATTGAGCACTCTAATAGGAGGAGCAGTTTATGGGTTTGCATACGAGTTTGCGAGCATCTACATTCCCTCCTGGATCAATGTGATTCCTTTCCTTATTCTGCTGGTTATAATTGTAATCAGACCAAATGGCGTACTTGGGGGTAAGCTTCGTGAAATTTGAAGGTCACCTCTCAACCTCCCCGGATAGGCTGGCTATTGATGCCATGAAAACCATAGTTCCACTAGCCGTGCTTTTTATTCTCGGCCCGTTTCTGTATAGCGATGAATATCTGTTCGCGCTTCTTGCTGTTCTTATAACTGCCACCAATTCCCTCAATATCGTATATGGTTTCACTGGCTACCTTCCATTTGGGTTCGCTGTTTTTATAGCATTCGGGGCATATACCAGTGCAATCTCAATCAACCTACTTCATTTCTCCCTTATGGAGTCAGTTTTATTCGGGGGATTCAGTTCGGTTGTTCTTTCCCTGCTATTTACCCCGCTTTTAAAGCTAAACGGGGCATATTTTGCTATTGCCAGCCTTGCTGCTTTTGAAGCCATATTCTATATTTTCGAGAATGGAGCGCTTACCAAAATCACAGGGGGGCCTTACGGAATTTCCATCAATGTTGCATATACCCCGCAGCTTGATTACATAATAGTAACTGCCATTGCCATTGTTTCTTCTCTGGTAATCTTGCTAATAATGAGGACAAACTTTGGACTGGCGCTCCGGGCGATCAAGGATGAACGTTATTCTGCTGAGATCAATGGAATAAATACCCTTAAATTCAGGACTTACGCATGGGTTATAAGTTCATTTCTTACGGGGCTTGCAGGAGCTATGTTCGGAATCTATCTTGGATTCTTCTATCCAAGCGGGGTGTTTGATCTTACAGAGTTTTCCGTACTCGTCATAATATTTCTGATATTCGGCGGAAAAGGTACCTATATCGGACCGATTTTCGGGAGCGTACTTCTGTTTTTTGTTTACCAGTACCTGATTAACTTTTTCCCGTCATATTATCTGCTTGTCTTTGGGCTTCTTATAATTATCGTGATTCTGTTTCTTCCGGACGGAATCATTGGGGTTATCTCCAGGAAAATCAGCGGGGTGTTCTGATGCAGAAGCCACATTTCTTCATCTCAGAGAATTTATCAAAGTCCTTCGGAAAACTAAAGGCACTTGATGGGGTAAATCTTCATCTGGACAAATCTGAGATTCTGGGGCTAATAGGACCTAACGGTTCTGGTAAGACCACTTTCATCAACGTAGTCTCAGGGGTCTATAACGCTGAACTTGGTGAGATCTATCTTGACGGCATTTCTCTTAATGGAATTCAGCCTTACAAACTTTGCAGAATTGGAGTTTCCAGAACCTTTCAGACCCCTAAGCCCTTTACGACCCTTACAGTCGAGGAGAACATCAAAACAGCTGCCTTCTTTGGAAGCATGATTAAAAATGGAGACCGGAGAATTACTTCTTCCATAGTTGAGGAGGTGCTCCATATGCTTGAACTGAATGATCTGAGGGGTAAGCGGGCTTCTACCTTGAACTCTTTTCAGAAGAAAATGCTGGATTTAGGGAGGGCACTGGCCACAAAACCAAAAATACTGCTTTTGGATGAACTAGCTGCTGGTTTGAATCTGGACGAGCTGGAGAAGGTCAAAAAATTGATAGCCCATCTTAAGGAAACTGGCGTCTCTATAATCGTAGTTGAGCACATAATGAAGTTTATCCGGGATGTGGCAGACCGTGTAGTCGTCCTGAACATGGGAAAGAAGATCTATGATGGTGACTTCCGTGGGGCTGCAGAAGATGCCACAGTGAGGGAGGTGTATCTTGGAAAAAGAACAGGTGCTTGAAGTTGAGGGCTTGAGATCAGGATACTCGGGAATGCAGGTTCTAAACAATGTTGACCTCAACCTGTACGGTGGTGAGACTCTTGTAGTCCTGGGCCCAAATGGAGCGGGTAAAACCACATTGCTAAAATCAATACTGGGCCTCATACCACTGGACGGAGGGAAAACATTCCTGAAAGGGAATGATATCACTTCGGTTCATCCATCAAAAAGACGCAGATTAGGGATTGCATATGCTTCAGAGGATACCTATTTTCCCACACTTACCGTTTTGGAAAACCTGACAATGGCCTCCATAGGCACAGATAGAAAGGAAAGGGAGAGCAGGCTAAATCAGGTTTACGAGGTGTTTCCTGAGCTCAAGGAGAGGGCTGAATCAAAGGCTTCCTCTCTGAGTGGCGGACAGAGGAAATTTATGATAATTGGAAGTGTTTTTATGTCGAAAGCAGAGGTTCTCCTCATTGATGAGCCATCTGGAGGTCTCTCTCCTCTGTATGTGGAGAAGATCATCAATTCACTTGAAGTTTTAAAGAGGGCAGGAAGGTCAATTCTTCTTGCTGAACAGAATGTTGAATTTGTTTCCCTGGCTGACCGTCTTTGCATCCTTGAGGGGGGATCTATTTCATTCGATGGATCTCGAGAAGAGGCTGAAAGAAATGACTCCATAAGAAAATCTTATTTCAGCCTTTGATTTTTGTTTTTTATGACTTTAAGACATTTCCGGCCTTTTATTATTCAGTTAAGTTAAACGCTCAATTTCAACAAGGAAAGAGCGGGACTTTATCCATAGAATAAAAGGAAAAGATAATGATCCATTATCACATAAATAGCCATGAAGATTGGGACAGTAAGAATAAAAGGGGTAATGGAAACAGCTATTCTTTATGATGAAAAGATTGTTCCCATATCCATAATAAACAGGGAGAGCGGAATTGATTTTCCACTTGATCTTTTCTCCCTTATTGAAGACAATAATGCCTTCTCCAAACTCATAAAGATACAGGAAAGGGAACGCCAGAAACTTTATAATATAGCCTCTCCGCTGGATGAGTGTACCTACCTCCCACCATACAGAACTCCTTCAAAGATATGGAGTATCGGGCTGAACTATCGTGAACACTCCGATGATCTCAAGGAAAAACTTCCCACTGATGAACCTGCCAGCTTCATGAAACCACGTACTTCTATCATAGGATATGGAGAGAACATTGTTATTCCAGACGGTATTGGAAGGGTAACAGCGGAATCTGAGATGGGGATCATTCTTGGAAAGAGAGTGAGGAATATTGATGAAGACAGTGCTATGGATGCTGTACTTGGAATAGTTCCCATCATTGACGTGACCGCTCTTGATATTCTCAACAAAAATCCGAGATTTCTTACAAGGGCCAAAAGCTATGATACATTCTTCAGTTTTGGTCCCTTTATAACCACGACTGATGAGATACCTGATCTTCATTCCCTTAAGGTGTCTACAATCAGAAATGGACAGATTGTCCATTCAAATACAGTGGACCAGATGACGTTTTCCCCTGAATTTCTGGTATCTTTCCATTCAAGGGTGTTCACTTTTGAAGCTGGAGATATACTTTCACCTGGAACCCCCGGAGCTGCACTCATTTCACCTGGTGATGAGGTGAGATGCAGATTCGATTTCCCCGGAATACCTGATCTTGTGAATCCGGTCGCATAACCATCTATATTTGCCTCAAACTGAAATTACAGAAATTGTGAACCGGTAAATTCACCCAAGTCTTAACTAATAGATATTAATCCGAGGATATCATGAATGATGCCGATGATCTAAAGTCGGATTTTTTTTCCAATATGGACACAAGCGTTAACCCTCTGGATGATTTTTATGCGTTCAGTTGTGGAGAGTGGCTGAGGAACAATCCTGTTCCCCCTGATAAATCCAGATGGGGCGCCTTCAATGAGTTAATGGAAACCAATATGGAAAGGCTGAAGGCAATTCTTGAGGAATGCCATCATTCTGCAGGAGACGGAGATTTAAAGGCAGCAATGCTTGGAAACTTCTACCGATCCGCAATGAACACAGATGTTATAGAAAAAAAAGGGTTTGAACCTGTTTCCAGATATCTTTCCGATATAGATTCTATTGACTCTCTCGATTCGCTGAGAAAAATCGCCGCCAGGCTTCACAGAATTGGTCTGTCACCTTTTTTCAGAGCATTCACCAACAATGATGACAGAAACAGTTCCGTATATTCCCTTTACTTATATCAGGGAGGTCTGTCACTTCCAGATCGTGACTATTATCTTCAGGAGTCCTTCAGGGAAATTAGGGAATATTATCTGGATCATCTTTTCAGGATGTTTTCCCTGCTTGGTATGGATCAGAAGGATGCGAGGTCTTCGGCCGTTTCAGTTCTTGAGGTTGAGACACAGCTTGCAAAGAACTGTCGGAGCAGAGTAGATCTTAGGGACACCGAGAAGAATTATAATCCAGTGGAATTCAGTAAACTTGAGGTTGAATATCCCCGGCTTAAATTAATTGAATACCTCAGAGAGCTCCAGGTTCCTGCGATCGAGTTTGCGGTCATCGGACAGCCGGAATATTTTGAATTCCTTTCCAGGTTTCTCTCAGAGAAGCCTCTCAACGATCTAAAACGATACCTGAAGTGGCACATGCTTCACTCAGCCTCACCATTCCTGTTTTCGGATGTCGAGCGGGAGAATTTTGATATGTTCGGTCGAAAACTTATGGGGCAGAAAGATCAGGAACCCAGATGGAAGAAAGCGGTTGGCATTATTGACGGATCAGTTGGAGAGATACTCGGAGAGAAGTTCGTGGAGAAACACTTCACAACTGAAGCAAGGGAACGAATGGCAATCATGGTCGATGACATAAAGGATGTCTTCATGGATCGCCTCAGGAAACTCAGCTGGATGGGAGATAAGACCAGGGAGCGAGCCATCAGAAAGTTTGAGAGATTCAGGACAAAGATCGGACATCCGGAGAGATACCGGGATTATTCAGGCCTTGAGATAGATCCTGAAGACTTTCTGGGAAACATAGTCAGATCGCAGGAATTTGAGGTGAAACGCCAGATGTCAAGGGCCGGGGGAAAGGTGAACAGGGATGAATGGTTCATGACACCACCCACAGTGAACGCATATTTTTCACCAAATGACAATGAGATAGTATTTCCCGCGGGAATTCTTCAGCCCCCATTCTTTGACGAAAATGCGGATGATGCGATCAATTACGGAGCCATTGGAGCCGTCATATCCCATGAGATCACCCATGGCTATGATGACCAGGGGAGAAGGTACGACGAGAATGGAAACCTCTCTGACTGGTGGTCTGCGGACGACGAGGCCCGATTCAAAAAACTTGCAGCTGATGTTGTAAAGCTTTACAGCAACGCTGAGGTTCT
Source organism: Thermoplasmatota archaeon (assembly GCA_023379355.1). The sequence goes on along the minus strand of JAMCUD010000094.1, from coordinate 18,213 downwards.
TCCAGGACTCCATGTCAATGGCGAACTTACACTGGGGGAGAATATTGCTGACATTGGGGGTGTTTCCATTGCCTTAGAAGCCCTGAACCGGAGGCTGCAGAGGGACCCGTCCCTGGACAGAGTGGTAAACGGCTTTACCCCCCAGCAGAGGTTCTTCATATCCTTTGCACAGATCTGGAGATGCAATTCTTTGGACCCTACCACAAAAATGCTCCTGACAGTGGACACACATTCGCCTGATAAGATCAGAGGAGTTCTTCCGGTATACAATCACCCAGATTTCTGGAAGTGCTTCCAGTCATACAGTCCGAAGATCGGAATGGTTCAGACGGACAAGAATTTCATACAGATATGGTAATTTCGCCATTACTGAAAAAAGAGTGGAGAGAACCATTCTATCGACACGTTTACCGGGTCAGTAATCCCGGGTTCACTTCTCCACTACAAGCTTATCCTTCAGAGAAGCTTTCAGGGCTGCTTTATACTTTATGAAATCAATGGTATCCAGTTTTCCGTAATCCTCAAAGCAGCTGTGCATGAGCCTGTAATTAATGTTTCCCTGATCTCCAAGAGATATGTCTATTCTTGAAAACCCCTTCTCATCACCCTGCACCAGGGTAACCTTATTGACTGCCGAGAATGGAAATTTCCTGACTCCCTCTTCGTTATCTGTTGAGTCACTGAGTTTTTTTTCTGATTCCACTCCCCTCCTGTGCAATTCATCTATGTGCTTCCTCCCCTCTTCACGTGTCACTCCAAGGTTATACCTTTTGCCTGAGGGTGAATTCAATTCCGAAGGGGACACTCCGCCCACAAACTTTTTCAGTGAATCTGGCAGTTCTGATAATTTAGGAACGTCTATCTCAATAAAGGAATCCTTAAGGAACAGAAGGTGACAAACCTCCACCTTTTCCCCTGTTTTCCAGGCGTTATCTATGGAGCCGACTATGTTTAACATGGCTTCATATGCAATCCCTCCTTAAAAACCCCTTTGAACATAATTTTCACCCGCTTATGGGCGCTGAAGCCACCTTATTACTGGATTTCAGAATGCATCCTTTTCTTGGGGTTTGTCATGTTAGTTCGACTTCAGATCACTATCCAGTTTATCCCCTGAACCAATTACTCCGGATTCCAAGAGTTGCCCGATCTCATCTTCAATTCCTATTGATCTTAGAATGTCAATGGTATCCTGACCAAGCTCTGGAGGAGGAATTCTCACAGATCCTGGAGTCCTGGAGAATTTGAAAGGGGTTCCCAGAATTTGCAGTCGCCCATAGGGAGACTCCATGGTCTGTAACATGTTTCTATAACTCAGTACAGGATCGGCAATGGCATCTCCCAGTCCTTTTACCGGGGCGCATGGTATGCCTGCAGCCGACATACTTTCTACCGTTTCTTCTACTGACATTTTGCCGATGGACTTCTCTATCTCCATTACCAGATCCTCCCTGTTCTCTATGCGTTTTGCATTGCTGTTGAAACGGCTGCTCTTAGCAAGGTCTTTCCGTCCAATGATATCTGTAAATCTCTCCCAGAGCTTTTCTGTCCCAACAGCAATCACCGCATAACCGTCTCTGCATTGAAATGCCTGGTATGGAGCAATACTTGCATGGGCTGATCCAAGTCTTTCCGGTTCCTTCCCGGTGGAAAAGTAAGAATATGCCTGATGGGTCAGGGCGAGGACACTGGTGTCCAGCATGGAGAGGTCTATGAACTGTCCCATGCCACTCTTTTCCCTTTCATATAACGATGAAAGTATGGAGACTGCGGCAAAAAGACCGGAAGTTATATCTGCAATTGGGACACCAAATTTGGAGGGGGGTCGCCCTCTCTCACCGTTCAGTCCCAGTAGGCCGCTGTTCGCCAGTATGGTTATGTCGTATCCGGGTCTGTCTGACCCGGGGCCTTCCTGCCCATATCCGGAGAGGCTGCAGTAAACAATGCGGTTGTTTATGGCTGATGCAGCTGCATAATCAAGCCCGAATTTTCTCATTGTTCCAGGTCTGAAATTCTCCATCACCACATCTGTTTTACTGATCAGGGTTCTGGCTATTTCCAGACCACCTGGATGTTTCAGATTCAACGAGATACTTTTCTTGTTTCTGTTTGTGCTCAGGAAATATGATGACATGCCTCCTGTGTATGGGGGAGCCCAGTGGCGTGTCTGATCACCTGATAGGGGCTCGATCTTTATCACTTCTGCTCCCAGATCACCGAGGACCATTGTCGCAAAAGGACCGGCCATTGCCTGTGTGAAGTCAATAATCTTAATGCCTTTCAGGGGTTCCTCTGCCATTTATCTTCAATGCCGATCTGAATTTAAACCTAACAGAAAGCAAACCCTCAGATAATGTTGAATAAACTTTTTGTAAACTATATAAACGGTATCAGTTAAAATAGAAAGATTAGATACTAATTCATGTTGTGCCCGGCTTGTCTCCTTGAGACTGAAAATGTTGAAGGGCTTGCAGAACACCTTCATCTGGAAGCTGGAAATTCCAGCAGTGATCACGTAATGTTTCTAAACCGTTATGTAGGCAGGGAAGAACTGGGCATTAAAGATCTGGGGACGCGACTTTCTAAGATCTTTCATATGGAAAATGGCTTCAGAAATTGGGTAATAAAAATATTCATACAGAGGTTCTATGGAAAGGATCCCCATCCTTTTGTCTTAGAAAACCAGGATCCCAAGCCTTACCTTATCAGGGGGTATGCCATGGAGCACCATCATTTCCTCTGGCAGTGGGTTCGGTCCTGCTCATACATAATAGGAAATTCAGATAATGACGATGTGGTCCAGTATGAATGTGAAAATATTGTTTCCGAATGGTATGGGACAGAGAAGACCCCTTCCCATCATGAACTGCTGCTGAGAATGGGTGAAGCCTATGGGCTGGATAGAAATGACATATTAAAATCGGTGCCCCTTCCAGCCACGGAACGTGCAACAAAATTCTGGAGTCATGTCTGCAGGGAGAGGTCATGGCAGGAGGGTATGTCTGCAATGCACACCCTGGAATTCATAGCTAACAGAAAAATTACTGAATATGGTGGCAAAGTGGGATACTTTGATCCCCGTATCATGGGTGACGACAGGATAAAGAGTGAAGCAAAGGAATTCCTTAAAGAGGGTTATCTTGCTGATGTTTCTCACTCTGAGAGAGCCCTGATGATAATTGAGAAATATTCAGACCGGGACATGCTGGAGAGATGTCAGTCTGTAATCCTAAGATCCATGGAATATTTCTATGATTACCTGCTTGCAAGAATTGAGAGGGGATTGAAACTTGAAAACAAACAATAAAATTGGGTGCGCCCTCTGTGACGCCACATGGGGGGAGTACAGGAGAGATATAGATGGAGAGAATATGCTGTTCTGCTGCAACATATGCGCAGACATTTTTGAGACCATGGTAAAAAAAGTAAAGGAAGATACAGGATGGAAATCTATAGATTATGTGGAACTCAAAGGAAACTACTCCAGAGGGAGGGAGTGTACGGCCATATCTGATGGTGACGAGTTCAAATATTATTTTAGAACTTACTCTGACGGAACTTTCATGACCTTTGAGAAGAGGTGAGGGGGAGGGGTATGCTTCCTATGGAACCATTCTTGGCCTGCTTATCACACCTTTAAGTCTCCTGTCCCTTACCATCACCTCTACCTCTGTTCCTGGCTTTGAGTAATTTCTGTCAATAAATGCAAGGGCAATGGCGGTCCCAAGAACAGGAGAAAGCGTTCCGCTTGTTACTCTCCCTATTAATGTATTGCCATGATATACCTGGGAACCGGACCTTGCTATTATCTTTCCTTCCATCTTTATTCCCCTGAAAATCTCTTTTTTCTTTACTGATTCCAGAGATTCTTTTCCAATATACTGATTCCTGTTTGTAATTATGAATGAAATAGAACATTCATTCGGGTTTCTGTCTGATGAGAAATCTGTGCCAGAAAGCAGCATGCCCTTCTCCAACCTCAATGTGTCCCTGGAACCAAGTCCACATGGGGATCCACCCATCGCACTGACCTCAGAAAGCAATTTTCTCCATAGCATCACAGCATTATCTGAAGGGATAAGAAATTCAACACCCTTCTCCCCAGTATAACCTGTCCCTGAAACAATAACTCCTCTGTTTCCTGTCAGGTAATTCTCTGAATATTCGTCTGAGACAAGTTCATAGAATTTGAATTCACTTGGATATTTCCTACCCATCCTGTCAAGTATTTCTAAGGATTTTTTCCCCTGCAGGGCGATACAGGCTATCTTACTTGATACATCACTTATTTCAACTTTAAAATCATGAGAATTATTTATTAGCCAGTTATAAACAATAGATGTTGTTGCAGCATTTGGAACAATAAAGAACTTCTCATGATTTATTCTATATACTATTGTATCATCGATTATATTACCATCATTATTAAGGAAAGCAGTATATGCAGCGTCCCCGTCATGCAGAACAGTGATATCCGTGGGTAAAACATGCAGCAGGAATCTCTCAGCATCGCTGCCTGAAATTATAACATCTCCCATATGGGATACGTCGAAAATTCCTGCACTGTTTCTAACTGCCATGTGTTCATCAAGGATCTTTCCGTACTGCATTGGCATGGCCCATCCATGAAAATCTACCATGCTGGCATTCAGTTTAACATGTTCTTCATAAAGCGGTGTTCTGTTCTCCATATCAATCTACTCTCCAGTGGAAATGTACCCCTCCCTCTCTGCAATGTCCAGAAACATGGAATGAACTCTTCGATCCTTCGTCAGCTCCGGGTGAAATGTCAGTCCAAGTACATTCTCATTATGTATCATGACAGGTTCATCTCCACATCTTCCAATAATGTAACTCTCCGATGCCCTTACAATTTTCGGAGCTCTTATGAATGGGGCCCTGTATGTTCCAATTCCTTTTATTTCTATAGTTCCTATGAATGACTCCTTCTGTCTTCCATAGGCATTTCTTGATACAACGGCATCTATAAGGTCCATACCCCTGACTGAGGAGTCTCCAGTGTCTCTTGATAACAAAATAAGACCTGCGCATGTCCCCATGACCGGGAGCCCTTTCCTTACCTCGTTTCTGATCTTGTTGTAAATTCCATAGTTGTTTATGAGCTTGTATATTGTTGTACTTTCACCACCAGGTATTATCAGGCCGGAAATACCATCAAAATCAGACACTCTTCTCAGATCCTTTACCTCTGTTACCCTACCTTTGCCTGCAGCAACTGTGGAATTCACATGTTCCTCAACATCACCCTGGAACCCTACAACTCCAATGATCACGGTGATCACCTTGCGTTGAATATTTCAAAGTAACTGTAGGGACGCATGCTGCCGAAGCAGTACTTTATCTCCTCGAAGCGCGCCTTCATTTCCAGAGCCATGGATCTGGTTTTTTCAATGCCGTTCTTTCCCTGGATGAGATCTGACATGAGTCTTCCAAGCTCAATGACATCATCCTTTTGAAAGCCAATTCTTGTGATCTCCTGGGTCCCTATTCTTATTCCGCTCGGGTTCTGGGAATCTTTGCTGCTGTCTCCAGGCAGCAGGTTCTTGTTCACTATTATTCCGGCTTTCTCCAGATCCTCAGCAACTCTCCGGCCTCCTCCATTGCTGCTGACATCGGCAACAAGGGTGTGGGATTCTGTATATCCTCTGGATTCACCAAGTATTTTTATTCCATTTTCCGCAAGAGTCCCTGCCAGGGTCTTGCTGTTTCTTATGATGGCTTCGGCATAGTCTTTCCCGAATTCCAGTTCTTCAGCAATTGTAACACCAAGAGCTGCCATGGAATTCAGATGATGATTGCTCAGGGTACCGGGGAACAACCCTCTCTGGACACCCTTCCACACATCTTCCCCGGTATTCCCGAGAACAATTCCCCTCTGAGGGCCCGGAAATGTTTTGTGAGTGCTCCCGGTAACTATGTCCGCGCCCTCACTAAGTGGTTTCTGGAATTTTCCACCGGCAATAAGTCCAAGTACATGTGCCCCGTCGTACCATACCCTGGATCCAGCTTCCTGAAAGGCATCTGCCATTTCCTTCATGGGGGTGGGGAATAGAAAAACGGACTGCCCTAACAGGCATACCTTTGGTTTTTCCCTAATTATAAGCTTTGATGCTTCATCAGGGAGGACTGTCATGGTTTCAGGATCGTATGGATAATTGAACACCTTCAGTCCCCTCAGACCTACTGCGCCGAAAGAGGCGGCACTTATGTGTCCTCCACCGGCAAGGTCAGGAACCGTTATTTTTTCTCCCGGTTTAAGAAGGCCATAAATTACAGAGGTGTTTGCGTTGGTACCGGATATTGGCCTGGGATCACACTGTTTTGCATTGAAAAGTTTTTTTCCAAGATCGGTTGTGAGGTCCTCGATCTGATCAACGAACCCATTTCCCTGGTAATACCTGTGATGCGGAAGACCCTCTGCGTATCTGAAGCCCAGATCGGTGGTTAGCATCTCCATTGCAAGAGGGCTCATAATGTTCTCCGACGCTATTAGGGGAACACTCTCTGAGAACAGTTTCTGGTGATTGCGTGCCAGAGCCCTTATTTTAAGCGCGCTTTCAAGGTTCGACATGGAACTTTATTATTGTGAATTATAAAGATGTATGGAGGCTCTGTAATGTTGAGAGGAACACAAACTGCGGATAATCCTTATGACCCGAGATTCCTGTTAGGGCATAATCTACATCTTAAATACCAGTCGAACATCATAACCCATGGATCAAGCCACAATCATCAGCGAAACTGAAGATATTAAGGGGGAGGTCATAAGAATCAGGCGTCACCTCCATGAGAACCCGGAACTTTCTTTTTATGAAAAAAATACTGCACATTTTATTGCTGATCACCTGAGAAACCTTAGCATTGAGGTTAGAACAAGGGTAGGCGGAAACGGGGTTGTTGGCCTAATACCGGGGAAGAATCCAACAAGAACAATAGCTCTCAGGGCCGATATGGATGCTCTTCCAGTTATGGAGGAAACAGGGTTACCATTCTCCTCAAAGGTGAGCGGCGTTATGCACGCATGCGGTCATGACAACCATGTGGCAATGCTTCTTGGCGCAGCATCCATTATATCCCGGCACAGGGATGAACTGAAAAACAACGTCAAGCTAATATTCCAGCCGGCAGAGGAGGATGGTGGCATAGGTGGAGCAATGCCAATGATCGAGGATGGGGCTCTGGAGAATCCCAAAGTTAACAATGTATTCGGCATCCACATTATGAGCAACTATCCATCTGGAACTTTCGCCCTGAGAAGCGGGCCAATAATGGCCGCACCGGATCATTTTCACATAAAAATAAGGGGAAAAGGCGGACACGGATCCGCACCAGACGAAACCATAGACCCTGTTTTCATTAGTGCTCAGGTTATAAACGCGCTTTACGGTATCAGGGCCAGATATATGTCGCAGTCCAGACCTCTGGTGATATCTGTATGCATGATCAATGCTGGAACCAAGGATAACATAATTCCAGATGAACTTAGAATGGAGGGTACAATAAGAACACTCGAGGAAAACATGAGGTCAGATGTAAAGAAGAAAATAACAGATATAATCTCCCAACTGGTGAAAAGTTATGGGGCAGAATCCACAATAAAGTTCAAGGATAATGCATATCCGGTCACCTATAATGATCCTGAACAGACCGATAAGGTCCGAAAATTACTCTCTGAAATAAAGGGTGCAAAGGTACTGGACATCGATTCAATAATGGGGGGAGAGGACGTCTCAAGGTTCCTGGAAAAAGCCCCGGGGACCTTCTATTTCCTCGGAACCAGAAACGAGAAAAAGGGATTAATCTACCCCAACCACTCCTCAAAGTTCACCTCCGATGAAGATGTCCTGCCTCTTGGGATTATGTCACTTGTCATGATTGCTTTCAACATCTGAGTCCTGGTGAAAAGAGATAATTGGTTGCCCTGATCAGGAAAGCATTCGGGCATGAGACAAATGGAGCATTATCAGATTACGTTGGTATAGAAAGAACGGTTTCTAGGTGGTCTGCTGCCGTAAACCGGGTGCTGGTTCTGGTTCTCGTACCTCTTTATGAAGTCTGGCTCCCCGAAGACATCCTCCAGAAAGAGATCCCCTGAATCTACTGTCAGGAGATACTTTCCCCGGATACCTGAAATAAGATCCTTCAGGTTGGAATAATCCTGTTCCCTGAAGTTAAAGCTGTACCATTCCCTGGAATGATAGGGGGGGTCAAAGTAGAAGAAAACATCAGGGGAATCATACCTGCTCACAAGGGCCCTGAAGTCAAGGTTCTCAATTGTTAACCTGGATACCTTCTTCCATATTTCTGGGAAATTATGATACAGGTGCCTGAAAAATGGGGAAACAGATCTCTCCCTGGTCCGATAAGTTCCACCAGATCCTCCGAATCCCGTTATATGGGTTTCCAGAAAATAAATTGATCTCTCAACACTGACCCCTTTTATCTGTTTTCTGAGGGAAGGTGGGGCAGGGCTGGTCTCAGACTGTTGATCCCTGTCACTTCCAGCGCCGTTTCTGCCTCTTCTGTTTCTGCGTTCTTCCTGAACACGCCTTTCAAGATAATCGGAAATTGGGCCAGGGGAGCTCTTTATTGTTCTGAAAAGGTTAACAATCTCTGGATCGATGTCATTGAACACGGTCATCTGGGACCTTAAATTCAGGGAAACGCTCCCTGAACCGCCGAATACATCAACCAGGGTTCTGCAACCCGATCTCAGGAAAACCTCTTCTATGTCTTCAATCATTGATAGTTTTGAACCGGGATACTTGAAAAGTCTGAGATAGGGCATCAAATACCTGAAGGGGTGCTGGGCTAAAAATGTTTATAGAGAGTGACAGAGGGCATTCGTTGTTCACAGAACTCGGTTCCCATGATCCCGGGATCATCCCCAGGAGATCAGGTGGAACCTACACTGAGGGTTACATAAAAGGTTAAAATGCATGGGAGTCTTATTTCAGAATCCATCAATTCAAATGGAATGAAGTCCATGAATCTTCTTAATCTCCACCTGCTAGCCATTCTTCCGACATTGCTCTTCATAGTTGGAAACATAAACAGATATCTGTGGGTGAGCAGATCCTCCTCGAACGTAGAGGATCAGAAATATGCAGAACAGGCCAAAAACAGTTTTCTCAAATCCCTGCAGATTGAACTGATGGCGCTTTCAGTGATCAACGGAATTATAGTGGCAATGCTGTCAATGTCTTTCCTTGCCGGAATGGCCTTTCTTGTTACAGGAGTATTCCTGGCGATTATTGCAGAAAATCTGAGAAGTGGCAACCAGACATGGTACGAGTACCTGACTGGAATCCAGGCCCTTCTGATATTTTATGAGTTCATATATTTCCTTGCCGCTGATAAGTATTTCAGGATATTTGGGCACGTTATATTCGGGTCTGAGATTGCGCTGATATGGTTTATTGGAATACTGCTATCACTGACTGTGATATGGATACTTATCCCCAGCAGGGAATAGCCCTAAGGCGTTTGATGGACCCAATTTGGACATTCAGCGCTGAAACAGGAAAATATATTCATGTTTGAAGACGTAGAAACCTCCAAGCAGGGCCCTGTATCTCCAGAGGTCTTTCTGTTTCTGCTTTCCTCTGGTCGAATCGAAATTCTTGACTATTATGGACTTCAAACTGAAATGCTCCTCCATAAGGGCATTCATGCATTTGAATCCAAGCGGGACCCATTCTCCTTCGCTATATTTGTCTCCAATAACAAGGGTAAGAAACCTTCCTTTTTCCAGGACTCTATAAGCTTCAGAAGCTACTTTTCTGATTCCAAGGAGGAAACTCTCAATGGATGTTGCATTGGACAGGTCGTTATCGTCCCTGCTGAACTTTATAATATCCCAGTAGGGCGGATGCATCATTACAAACTGTACCCGACTGACGCCGAATCTGCCAATGATCTCAGAGAAATTTGCCCTGGTGCTGTCCGCGTTTACCACCTCAACGGTCTTGCTGGGCCCTTCCCTCTCTACTTTTCTGAGATTCTTTCTTGCAATTTCCACCGCTTCACTGGAAATATCAAGGCCTATTCCATTTCTTGAGAGTTTCATGCACTCCAGGAGTGTGGTGCCGCTTCCTGAAAACGTATCCAGTATCCAGTCACCCTCACGGGTAAACCTTCTGATCATCTGATGCGGGATCTGCGGTATAAAATTTCCCCAGTAGTCCGCATTGTGCCCATAACCTCTATCCCTGCTCTTCTCAATCCAGAGGCTGTCAGTAAGTATATCGTCATATTCCTTCCATCTATTGAGGTTTATATCGCTGTATCTGGTCTTCCTCACAACAGTCATGGATTTTATCAACCGGCTTATGTAGTATTTCGTCCTTTCAATGGAGTATGCCTCAATTATCTGATTCAGGTCAGATTCCAGGTGCTGCTTTGAAATGCCCGGGTCCGGCATAGAGTCCCATGCAGATGATTCTGACAATTTTTTGAGATGAGTTGCAGTTATTCGAATCTGGTCAAGCAGCGGCTCATTCTCCATGGTTTTCAGAAAATAGAGGATGGAGTCTCTGTCAAGGATATCTGTATGGTCATTTTCAGCATTTCTCAATGGTCTCGGAGGCTCCATTACAACTCATATGATAAAAGAAGTCAGGATTTAAATCTAATTCAATCTCCTGGGGGACAGTCCTTACAATTTTCTTCATATTGAGGTCTTAACTGGAAGGTTATGCCAGATAGCAACAAATGCTGTTATACAGTCTTCAGGCACATGCGTATAATTCTCCGGGAGGTATTCAAGCATGAAATCAGAAAGAAAAACACTCAGCCTGCGGGCTGATGCCTTATGAGATCGAACGGTTTTTATGCTTACAGGATCTATCAGTATCTCCGAAGATAATTATCTAAATAATACGATAATAAATTCTTAGCTTTCTTCTTAATGATCAAAATATTTATTCATAGTTCATAGATATCTATTTGATATCTAATGAAAAAGATACCGATGAATGTGACAAACAGACTTGAGATAGAAGGCATACAGGGATTCTTCGTGAAGACAGTGACAAGATTCGGAACAAGTGCAAAGGTGGATTGCCCTAAGGAATTCATAGGAAGAACTGTTTATTTAGTAGTACTATGAACAGCCCCACCAGACTCCTGACATCTTTAAGCGCTCTGGAACGCTTCACCAACGATGCTCTGAGACTCAAGCATGATCCGGGATACCTGAACGGATTCCATGCATCTCGCCATAGAGCATTATCCTGTCAAGGATACAGTGAAAGGCATAAGGGATTCCCTATTCTCCCGTATATCTGCACTGTCCAGGAAATCCATATCTGACAATACAGACCCCATAATGATTGCATTCGACTACACCCATGAGGATTTCTACGGCGATCGGGATTCGCTGTGGATACATGGATGGACGGGTGATCATGGCGTAACGGGAAAGTTTTCCTATCTTACCGCAAGCATAGTGAACAGGGACCTGAGGCTTCCCATAATATCAATACCATCACCCATGGGCAATGACATGCCATCAGAGATATCAGCAGTCCTGGATATCATTCTGCCTCTGCTGGATCATATAGACCTTCTGCTGTTTGATCGTGGATTTTACTCAAAGGACCTGATCATGTCATTGAACGATCGAAAAATAAACTACCTCATATTCGTGCCGAAGAATCCCTAGGTGAAGGAGGAGTTCTCATCCATGTACCAGAACCAGAAGAAAGTGATTCTGCATGAATTCTCCATGTACAAAAATGGAAGGAGGGTCAGTGATTCCTTCCACCTTGCATTCCTGAAGCAGATATTCGATCATCGATCAGAGGAATACTATGACTGGTGCTTTGCCTCAAACACATCTGACATCGATCTGGATCATATCATTGCGAAATACAAGTTCCGATGGCGCATTAAGACCATGTTCAGGGTCCTGGACGAGGGCAGGATAAAGACGAAGAGCAAGGATATCCGCGTCAGGTATTTCCTCTTCGCATACGAACAGCTTGTTGAATCAATCTGGTATCTTTTCTATCATGAGGAGGTGAGTTTCAAGAAGTATCTCATGGAACTGAGTGAAGCATACACAACAATGGTCAATAACGTGGAGAGAAAGGAAAGAAACCGCAAACAGTCCTGAATAAAGACTGTTTGAGGAAGGCCACTCTTCCCCCTTCTCTCAGCATGGATAGCCATTGCTGTCTAAAAAATTAACTCGGTTCGGAGATACTATAGATCATTGACATATGTGTTAGTACATGTGTTAATACTATTTACATGTTTCCACTGAAAATGGCTGAAATAAAGGGTCGGAAGCATATGTATTAATTGAAATGTAAAACTACGTAATTAGATCTGGTCCCATATATTACGGATTCAGCTGATTACAGGAATATGTGTTAATGTGAAAGAGTTCAGGCACCTAGTGCGTTGTACAATTCAATAGGCATGTGTCACCACACACTGTTCTGATGCCCGTGACTCTGGCGAATATGTGGGCAATTCCATCAAGGGACCGGAATGGTACACTGTACAGCGCTCTCAGCTTCGCAAGGAATGTTATGAATGCATTTGGCGTCATGAACGGGTGTCCCCTCTTTCCCCTGTTGTTTTCCTCAAGAAGAGTCTTCCAGTTCACGAGGAATGACGGATCCATGAGGTCTTCAACCCTGTTCACCAGAGATCGGTTGTACCTGTCATGCCTGCGGTTGGAACCGACCCAATATCTTCTTGTGCTTCTATTTCCTGTAGATATGATTGGCTGTGGTGTCATAACAACAAATCGTTCCCCTGTATTTCATTATACAGGGGAATTATGCAACGCACTAAGGCAAAACGAAGAGTTAAAGATTATAAATTCATACATTATCAGTAGGTTATTTATGGGTTTAATCTTCAGAAAATTGAATGAGGAAGAAGCACATACTGTTCAAGAAATTGCTACAGATTCATGGTATTCAGCTTATCAAGGAATATACGATGATGCATATATTGAAAAATGGTTAAGAGACAAATACAAATTAGAAACCATTAAGGAAGAAATAAAAAGGTCTTTGAATGATGAGGGTATTCTATTCGTGGGTATTTTCGAAGATTCTACCTGCTTGGGATTCATTGAATACTATTATTCTCAAAAATACTCCAAATTGTTGAGATTATATTTAAGACCAGACAAGTTTAGAATGGGATATGGTAAGGCCCTCATTCAATTTACCGAAAGGTACCTGAAAAAATATGGGGTTCATGGTTGTGAGTTAGAAGTAAATAAAATGAATTTACGGGCCATATCGTTCTACAAAGATTCTGGATACGACGTTACCGGTAATATCAAGGACCAATATATAATGGCCAAAGAATTTAAGACTGCATAAAGTTAAGCATATGGATGAGGGTGTATCAGTGCTCGTTCAGATAATTGCAGTTTTAGATGCTTTGCTTTATATGGAATATTACCTGTTCCAAAGTTTAAAGGCACTAAATCTGGAGAAAAACATCGTGAAACAATTACCTTTTCTTGGGATATCTTAAAGATATCAGGCGTAACATCGTAAAAAAATGCCCTGATATTATATTTTTCTTCCATATGTCTATAAATATTATTGAATTCAAAATTAGAAGTTACTAATTCAGAAAAATCTATATTCCTATGACTACGATAATAATGGCTAAGCAACTTAAATTTTTCTGGGTTTTTATAATAAGCTGCGTGGTCTTCTGGTGTGATAACATTTGATTCATTAAGAACGAAAGGTTTCCTCTTGGCTTCGATGTGCATGGAAATTTGAAAGCCTGCCATTGCTTCGTTTAATGCTGAACCTAAAGCTTTCATAGGGGTGAGGCCGGCTGCTGATGAGATTATAGCTTTAGGGAATTTATCTTCCTTATTGACCAGCAGAATTTCTAAGACAGTTATTCCTTGATACAGAGAAGAGTTCAATACTAACATGTCGTAACCTAATTCATCCAACGCATTGGCTACCGTTATAGCATATGTTGGAAGACTTTCTATGTTGATGTGATCCACAGAGTTAAATGATGCCCAGTGCCTAATGGTATTGTCTCGCTCAATTAACTCCAGGAATGCATTGAGATGAGAACTTTCCTCATTATTGTGAGCAGCGCAACCACTCGTTGTATTGTTCGCGTAAGATGACGGAATTAGAGTATTTATATAAACAAAATCTTCTGGGATTAGGATATGCTTTCCATTAGTCGAATTCGCTTTAACCCACTTCAAATTGGAATCCAATTCCATCTTTAGAAGTTTATTATTAGATAGTTGTTGTTCAGAATAATGCCAGAATTCGGTGGGGTCCAAGGCTTCTAACCCATTGCCAATTAAGTCATTGTAAGAACTTTCTGCATAGGGCATATGTTGAGGGATGTTTAAAATAGAATATCTTTCGAATGCTTCATATAAGGCCGGAACAAAAGCATCCCCGACGACGCCACAGTGAGTAGCAGTATCAAGAAATTTCACCTTTGGATATAACGGAAAGGTGGGATTTTCGAACCAAATAATGTAAGTTTTATACTTGCTCACCAAATCCCTGTATTTCTTCGGAACCATGTCCTGAGTGGTCGCCACTGATCTCAAAATGCCAATGTCCTTATCTATAAGTTTATCAAGAGCGATTTTCTGAACTTTTGAATGGCTAATATTTTCAAAGTCGAAAGCGTGGGTGCAAAATCCATGTCTCAAAACCCGCTTAAACGTGTACTTCTTATTATACTTTAAGTCTATGACGACAACGAGTGTGGGACACTATTCTAAGACCTGCCCATATTGAACATATTGTGCCAGACGCCTGTGCAGAACAGTGCATGATCTATCCTGTCATCCCTCTTCTGAGCCACATTCCAACCAAGCATCTTCTTGTCAGCTGCAAATCCTGATTCGGAATTGCTTCTCTTATGGTACTGTTCCAGGTATGGCATGGTATTTTCAACAAAATCCCTCATGCTATCCTTCCATTTCTGTGATCCATTCAGTGTGGCGTTCTTTTTTGGTATTACGAACACTTTCGTATTCCCCAGCTTGTCCATGTATGAAGGTGATGAATAATACCTGTCAAGACGGATGGAATCCATTTGTATTCCTATAATTGCAAGAAGATCCATCGCCCTGTCATATGCCTCTCTCTCAGATTTCATGGATGAACCAAAGGCTATGTACATTCTGGATTCCAGATCCATCAGTGCAAAGGAATATGCAAACAACCTTTTCTTATGACCTTTAGATTTCTTTGCATCCTTATCATGATCGGGATTTTCCTTTGCCATGTCCTTCAGTTTCTGTGCATAGGATTCATAGTTCTTCTTCACTGTCAGCGAATAACCGGTCCCAGCACCTGTTGCGTCTGAATTCTTTACATCCTTCCTTTTCAGTATCAGTGCATGGAGATTGTGCACTGCAATTATGACCTCATGATCAGAATATAGTCTTTCAACTGTTTTGTATGATATATCTATACCGGAAAGCATGGAGAATATTGCAAGCATGTTTGCAAACATCCTGTTGGATTCACCCACAAGCTGCTTTATAAGAAGCAGCTTAACCCTTTGATCCAGTGGTAATGAATGCCGGTGTCCTGGTCCGGGAATGATCTTTATTGAAGATACGGCTTCCTGTATAAGGGGATCAAGATCCTTCATGGCCAGCTTGATCCTTTTGGAAAACTCCTCCTCGTAGGTATGCCAGTCCCTTTCCTTCCTGGGGTGTTCAAGGTTGTATTTCTTCCCCAGTGTGCTGTTGATCTCCTCCAGCTTGTATTGAATATCATTGGACATGATCCTTGGCATGGATGTTCATGCATAGAAAGGTTAAATAGTTATCTATAGATATCCATATACATGGTGAGAAGACTGGAATTGAATAATGGCAATCTTGTTTTGAATGAGGATGAGATAGAAGGGTTTCTGGAGAGAACAGTAACGCCAATAGGTACTTCAGGAAAGGCAGATATTCCCAGAAGATACATAGGAAGAAGGGTTTATGTGATAATCACAAAAAATCCTGGAACGGTTCATGAAAAAGCTAAAGAGTAATTGTGTCCCACACTCCCAGACACCCTAATATAATAAGTTCAGATAGGGGTTCAAGAGAAAATTTATTTCGTAAGGGTAAGTGAAATTAAATGGAAAATGCAAAAACCGCATCACAAAGAGGTCTGGGCTCGAAACATCTGGTATGGATGAGAAACACTTTTTTCCTGTTTCTTGCGGTGATCGCTCTGCAGTTCTGGCTTGGTATGACGATCAACCTTGAAGTGAATATACCGGTAAAACACCTTGGCCTGTTTGCCTCATTATTCTATTTTGGAAGCCATTTTACCTTTGTTCTTATACACATAGCGAATGGTCTTGTCATACTGATAATCGCCTTAGTTCTCCTTGTGCTTTCATTTATGAACAGGCACAGATCCCTCAAGATCATTTCACTTATTGCCCTGTTCTCTGTGATCGGAGCAATAGTCAATGGCATACTATTTCTGGCGAGCGGCCAATTTTTTGGCTGGTCCATTGGAATGGCCATGAGCGCAGTTTCAGCCCTGGTTAGCGCATCAATTGGTCTTTTCTATGTCGGGCACTCACTAGGTTTGAGTGAAAAGGTGGGCCCAAAGAAGTCTTCGTCCGGCATCAAGGGTCCATGATTCTCCAGTTTCTGAATATTGCACATAGGGAATAACATCATAGCACGATGAAAATGGGATTCATTATTGTCCGGATGCTGATGTGCCCTTAGAATCACCGAGATTGTATTCTAAAAAACATCAGGAAAACCGGGGAATTAGGGAGTTATTCCTGAAGATTTGCCAGGCAAGGGCTTAAGGATCTCTCTGCAGCATTCTGTGATATGTTTCCATGAGGATTCTCATCTCTCTGTTTATGCTGGGTCCCGAAGAGCCTGCCAGATATGCATTAAGCCTCATAAGAATCAGGTGTTCAGCAGGTGCCGGATCTAAACCTCTTCTTAACCCAGTCAGTGTCTCCCTGGTCAGGTTTTGGTGTGTGAGTTTGAGAATGGTCCCCCCACTCTTGTCTATAAGTTCCCACCTCATTATGGAGAATTCACCCTCGGGAAGTTCCGGCCCTGGATCTAAATTCCATTCATGCTCCAGTATGTTTGGAGGGTCCCACACCCTTATTCTTCCGTGCACATGAAGTGTTGGATAGCCAAACCAGGATTCAACGCTCCCGGATGGCCCAGGATGGATTCTTATTTTTGTAAGGAACCATGACGCCAGTTTATCGTTGTCTGTGATTGCACTCCAGACTTTTTCTGCTGGAAATGGAAAGTATCTCTGGAATTCTATGGAAGCGCGGTCCCCATTCAGGATAACTTTTCCAAGCTGATCCATCGAGGATTCGCTCACTTGAACCGCCCATCATCATGATCTTTTTCCAGGAATTCCCCGAGGTTATCCAGGTTTTTGCTCCAGAAAGCCCGGTATTCGGATATCCACTCTTCAAGGTCCCTGAATCCGGAAATATTCAGAGAGTAAAGGCGCTGCTGTTTCCTTATTGTGACCTTCACAAGCATTGCATTTCTGAGCACCTTCAGGTGCTTTGAAATCCCAGGTTGAGAAATGCCTGTGAAGTGTAACGCTATCTCGCCGGCAGTGAGAGGCTGCTTTCTGAGCATGTCTAGCATCTTTCTGCGAGTTGGGTCCGATACTGCTGAAAACACATCCATACCTTACACCATCAGCATTATTTTAAGTGAAATGCAATTGACAAATAGGAAATCATGGGAAAAATTTTTCACTTTAATCTATAACCTCTAAGGTAAATAATTAGAATTTCGGCTGGTCACCGGCCACTGTTCGGAGCGGTACATTGAATCTGTTGAAAACGTTTGTGACTGCGATGGCCACCAGAAGAGCAGAAATTCCTCTTTCGTCGTAGTATTTCCTCACCTCATTCCAGACCTCATCTGAAACTGGATCCGGTCTGTCAGCTATCCTGGTGACACTTTCAGCAAGAGCAAGGGCCGCGCGTTCTGCTTTCGTATAGTACGGTGCATCTCTCCAGGCAGCCACTGAGTAGACACGCTCAGGAGTTTCTTTCCTCTCAAGAGCTTCCTTTGATCCACTGTTCACGCAAAAGCTGCATCCATTTATCTGACTTATTCTGAGATGCATCAGTGCGATTGTTTTAGGGGAGACTCCGCCCTTGAAAGCTGCAGCATAAAGTCCCTGTATATGCTGAACA
>JAMCUD010000093.1 GCA_023379355.1 Thermoplasmatota archaeon | reverse complement strand
TTTACAGGACAGCAACAACAATGAAATAGGGGGAGCTGAATGAGATTCCCAGTCTCAACGCCAGATACACACCGGCGGTTACGGTTGTGGTAGATATTGCAGGCATAAAGAAGAGCATCATTGGTGTCAGTCTTTTAGAGACTTCAGCTTTTTCAGCATCGCCAAGCCCCTTCATTATGTATGCAAAAAATATTCCCATCACCAGGTCCATTCCGGTCCAGGCAGAACCAGAGATCACATGGAAATACTCCAGGAAATAGAAATTCCCGCTTATGATTATGGCAACCATTATGGCCGGTGGAATTATGATCATGGGCAGTCCTGTCCACACAGTGTTTCTTATTGAGAATGGGATATTCTTGTTGACTGTTTCAGTGGTTATCACTGAGAAGGAATATCTGCCACAATATATCAAAGTTATGTTAACAACTTATGGAGAAATGGGAGAATTTAACCGTTAACTGGTCAGACTATGTTATTTCCGAGAAGCTCGATACAATTCTTGGATAGGCATTCTTCCTTGAATTTTCATTCCGGTCGATCATTAGGGTCCTGAAACCTTTTGAAGCTGCTGCATCAAGCTCAACTTTAGAATCAGAAATAAACAGGATTCTTTCTGGATTCCTCTTAATGGCTGCAGCTATTTTTCCATAGCTTTCAGGATCGGTTTTTCTTCCGATTCCAGTATCAAAATAATTCGTTATGTACCTGGTCAAATCTCCATACACAGTTGTGGAGAAGATCAATTTCTGGGCAAGGACACTTCCAGAGGAATAGATGCAGATCTCCTTCCCCTCTGATGTCCATTTTTTCATGGACGTGGGTACATCACTGTAGACTTCACCTCTCAGTCTTCCATCTTTATACCCTTCTTCCCAAATCATGCCCTGGATCAGCTTCAATTGCGATGCCTTGCTGTCCATTTGGATAAGGTGATTCAGGATGGAAGTGGCATTTTCAATTGAAACTTCATCCATATCAGCGTTTCCCAAATCTTTCCATGTGGCCTTTCCCTCAATTTCCATGTACATGGTTAAGAGTCCATTCAGGGCCCCTTTAACAATTTCAGAATCCTTGTTCTCACTGAGGAATTTATGCATGTTCTGCTTTGCAAACTGGAAGAGTGTCTCATGTACAAAATCAATTGGCGTTGTGGTGCCCTCAATATCGAGGATCACTACATCAATGCCATCAAGGACGTTCAATTCCATTACCTTATTTTGTTCTCTTTCCTGGGGGTATATAGGTAGGGCCGAAGCAAACAGGCTGATATTTCCTGTCCTCTCCACTATTGGTATAATACGGTGTCCATCCTGATATATTCTGGAAAAGTCGGATGGCCCTTATGCGTCTATCCTCACATAGATCGAACCAGTGTTTTGTCCCCCTTGGCACTCTTATAAGGTCTCCCTCCTCAACCTCGACTGAAACCACTTCACCATTTTCGGGATGTATGTGAAAAATACCACGTCCAGCAATGGTGAACCTCACTTCGTCCTCATCGTGGGTATGTTCTGCCCTGAATTTCTCAAGCATTGCTTCCAGTCCAGGTGTGTTTCTGTTTATGTCTATAACATCTGCGGTAGTGTATCCCTCTTCTTTTTTAAGCTGTTCAATCTCACTTGAATATGCCTCTATTATCTTATCTGGTTCTAGATTTTCAGGTTCAATGGCCCTGGTCCCCCAGTGTTCATATGTTACCCCTATACCACTGAGAAATTCAGATGATTCCTTTGCATCAGTTATGTTCAAATCCCTGTCAGGTACTCTTACTTTTACCATTTCATATCACCTGGAATGCATGTTCATGTTTTCAGGGTATATTACCTGTACTGGCCATGGTCCTTCCATATACTTCAAGCAGGAATTCAATAACCTCAACATGCCTTTCTGCTTCTTCTGCTGTCTTCCCCCATGTGTAGAGGCCATGCCCCGAAAGTAGGAAACCATGGACCTCAGGATGTGCCCGCAATATACCCGTTACTGAGGCAGAGAGAGATTTCATATCCTGAGAATTCTCAATAATTGGAATCCATTCGGAATGTTCGTGGGTTCCTACCTTGTCCAGGCCTTTGAGCATCTCATATCCATGCATCACAATCCCTCCATTGTTCAGGTATCTCCTGGAAAGTATCGTGGACCATACTGAATGAGTGTGGAAAACAGATCCGGCATGCATCTCCTTTATAACTGTAATATGGAGGTCTGCCTCGCTGGAAACTTTCCTGTCTCCGCTTATAACGTTTCCATCCCCGTCAATCACAATCAGTCCGGACAGGTCAAGTTTCCCTTTATTCAGTCCGCTCCCGGTTATGGCAATTCGAAGAGGTGATGTGTTGATAACGGCGCTCAGGTTGCCGCTTGTTCCATAAAGCCATCCACGGGAATAAAAAAAGGAGGCTGCGTCAACTATCTGCTGCCCAAAATACCCGAAATTTTTCAATGGATCTTCCCCGCTGCTATTTTTGAATTCCAAACCTTCTAACCCCCAGTACCTGAAATAGCCCCATTTCCCTTGACCCCGGTTACTGGCCAAAGATCACTGGAACGCTTTCAGGACGTATGGTTTTTTCATATATAATTTCACAGTTTCATTGTGACCAAAGCTTGCGTGATCGAAGAATTCATAACTACACGTGGATCTGCAATGCCTTATTCTGCCAAGAAAATCTGAAACCATTATATTCCTGAAAAAGGGAAAACACCTGAAAAACCCAGGAGAGATCAGAAGACACAGGAACCCCCATTCTGGTAAACCATCTTCTGGCGGATCTGTTGGAAAACTGGAAATTAAGGTTCACCAATCCTGAAAAGGTGTGAAAATCCTGCTAAAACTGATAAATATTCCGGCCCATTCTGATGCCATATGTCACAAAGCCCAGTAAGGTAAGAAAATTTTAATATTCCATATCAATGACTCCTTCCGGAATGGCGTTTCCGGAACTTTCCTATGGAGAGTTGAACAATTCCCGATCAGGGAGTTAATGACGCCTACAAAGAAATTTGCAGGTGTCAGCTATGCTAGTATATACTTTGATCAGGACATTAACACAGTATTTTTTTGTAGTCTTAATGGCGCCTCTTTTTGCCGGGATCATTGCCAATTTTAAAGCAAAAGTTGAATCGCGGAAGGGACCAAGCATATTCCAGCCATACTATGACATGTTTAAATATATGAAGAAGCAGGTCCTCATACCCAGAGGTTCAGGTCTTATCTTCAAGTATGCCCCTTTCATACTTTTTGGAACATACTCTCTTATAGCGCTTATAGTGCCAATAGTAATTCCAGAACCCATATTCTTCACTGCCAGTGCCGACTTCCTGGGAGGGGCAATACTCTTCTCCCTGGCTGCATTTGTTAAAATAGCCGCCGCCTTTGATTCCAGGAGCAATTTCACAGCTCTGGGTGCTGTTAGGGCGCTTTCATTCAATTTTCTATCAGAAGCAACACTGATAACTGTTTTTTTTGCAGTTTCGCTCATCACAAAAACAAATAACCCCTATATAACAAACAGTTTCCTGGCATCTCATTATATCCAGAACATAAGCCTGGAACACATTTTTGCCACAATTGCATTTTTCATGCTTTTTCTATATGAAACCGGGAAAATACCCCTGGAGAGCTCCGGTCTCGCGGAACTTGGGATGATAGACGAGGGGATGAATTATGAATACAGTGGCAAGCTTCTCTCCCTTTCAAGATGGTCAGGTTATATGAAACAGTATATACTCGGATCAATTTTCCTGAATGTATTCTTCATACCCTGGGGGCTACAATCATCATTCCCTGGATTTCTGCTTGACATACCCGTTATGTTCCTGAAATGGCTTCTTCTCATTGCCATGGTGGTAATAATTGAAACCACCCTGGCAAAGATGAGGTTGTTCAGAATTCAGGATTATCTCGCAACAAGCTTCACATTTTCAATTCTTTTCCTCATATTCAGCGTGGTGATAGCATGAGTCCCATAGATTACGCAGTATTCCTTATTGCCGCTTTTGCAACCATATCTGGGTTTTACATTCAGGGGCAGGAATACATTAGCTCAATGGTGAAGGGTCAGCTGGTACAGTCTTCCATAATTGCACTTATTTCTTTTGTACTGGCTTATTACGAGCATTCCATTGATCTTCTCATACTTGGTATACTCATTGCATTTCTCAGAGGATTCCTTATAACATACTTTCTGGATAAGAGGGTTCCAGGAAGGATGACCTATGTTTATGAAACCAATGTAAACGTTGCATCATTACTGCTGATTGATCTGGCATTCATTGTGGTTGGAATCTTCATAATATATTCCATAGTTTTTACAAGTGCTGATCTTGTAACAAAATTTGGTCCATCGTCAATACTTGTATTTCCATTGAGCCTGTTCTTTCAGGGGCTTTTCCTTATTGGGTCAAGAAGATCAACATTCTCTCAGATAATTGGATACATAGAGGAGGAAAACTCACTGGTTCTGTTTGCATTATTTCTGGTTCCTGTGCCCATAATCATTGAGGCAAGTGTGTTCCTTGACGTACTTGCACTTGTTGTGATATCCTCTATTCTGGTCATTGAAAAGTTCAGGCATTACCCAATGGAGGATCTGAGGGGATAGAGATGGATCCTATACCGCTTATAATAATCATTCTGCCTGGAATTGCCAATATCTTCTACAGGGCTAACATAAAGTTCGCAGGATCTGTCTCTGCGTCACTTACCGTTGCTCTTTCTCTGTTCCTGTACACCCAGCTTCCACTGGAGGGATTGTTTTACATAGACAGGATAACATGGGTATTTCTTGTCATGGTTGCGTCTGTTTACCTACTTTCCACTCTCTACTCATGGGAATATGTAGCATCGATAAGGAACAGGGGGATAAGCCAGAACAATTACTACCTGTTACTGAATTTCTTCACAGCTTCAATGTTTTTCAGCCTGGTTATGAACAACTACGGTTTCATGTGGGTTGGAATAGAAGCCACGACCATAACATCTGCGCTTCTTTTAATAACCGAGAAAAGCGATGTATCTCTGGAAGCGACATGGAGATATATAATCCTGGTTTCGGCTGGTGTAACATTTGCTTTCATATCAGTAATCCTGATCTACTATCATTTCGGATCACTTGACGTTTACACAATACTTCACAGTGGCGGGACTGCATCAGTTGCAATAAAAATTGCCGTTGCAGTTGCACTTGTTGGATTCGGGACAAAGGTTGGGGTTTTTCCTGTACACACATGGCTACCGGACGCACACAGTGAGGCTCCTTCCCCTGTAAGTGCCATGTTCTCTGGAGTTCTGTTGCCGGTGGCACTCTATGTACTTTACAGAATATATGAAATATCGCCATTTCCGCAGCTTTACACCTGGTTTGCTGTCATATCCATTGCAGCAGCATCACTTTTCCTGGCATACCAGAGGAAGTACAAGAGAATGTTCGCCTATTCCACAATGGAAAACATGAACCTGGCTCTTTTCGGGTTTGCACTGGGGGGTGCAGGGGTGATTGGTGCTTTATTGCTCCTTGTTTCCCACAGTTTTGGAAAGGCAGGCGCATTCTATTCCTCCGGAAATATACTGAAAAGTTCAGACAAACGTGATATAGCTGGTATCAACGGCATCTGGAAGGGGATGCCGTACACATCGTCCTCACTTCTACTTTCATCCCTTGCGGTTACTGGAACTCCTCCCTTTGGTACTTTTGTTGGGGAATTCATAATACTGTACGCTGCCCTGGTAACTCACGCTTTTCTGCAGTTCGGTATTTTGATGTTTTTCCTGATGGCAGCATTCATAAGCGTCAATTACAACGTAACTGGAATGATATTCAGAGGATCCAGTGATTTAAAGGAGCCGGGTAAAATAATGCCGATCATTTCGATCATAACGTCAACAATCCCACTGATCATAGGGGTTGTCATAATAGGAGGGTTTTTCAATGTACTGGTATGAGGAGGGTGAACCTGATGGGAGATTCATAGGCAATACCAAAAAATACTCCATTTACGGTAGCCACTACAGTTCTTCCATTGAACATATCCAAGAAAAGTCTGCAGAAAGAAAACCTGAGGAATTTATATTCTCCTATGGTCCCTCTACCGGAGGGCTCATGGAATCCGTTGGGCTGGACATACTGACACCCGGTGAGAAAATCACATCAATATCAGTGGACCCAGATTATAAACTCAGGAAGATAAAAGTTACCGGAATGGGCTTACAGGATGCGCTACTGAGAATTGAAAGAATAAATGGTTTTCATTCGGCTTCACATTCAATCTGTTTTCTCAGGGCTGTAGAGGATGCCCTTCAGATCGATGTTCCTGACGAAGTGCAGTTCAACAGGATTGCGCAGATAGAAACCGAAAGGATCAGAAGTCATCTGCTTGTCATTCAGAAACTGGCTGAATCGGCTGGATTCGGTGTTCCAGTTAACCAGCTTTCAATGATCAGGGAGAAAGTTTCCAGGATAATAGGCACACTGTGTGGGCACAGATACTTCTTTGCTGTCAACAGCATTGGAAATTCCATTTTCATGGTCAATGAACTTCAACAAAAACTGCATGAAGTTATAGTGGATTTCAGCAGAATTTACCAGGGGCTGATGGAATCCAAGTTATTTTTGAACAGGTTGCAGAACAATGGGGTAAACAGAGACCCGGAAAGTACCGGCCCAGCTGCCAGAGGTTCTGACATAAGGCACGATGCAAGGAATGAACTTCCTGTTCTTCCCTATGATATGCTTGATTTCTTTCCAATAACAAGAGACGAGGGTGATGCATTCTCACGTTTCATGATAAGAAGCGAAGAAATCTTTCAGTCCTTTGATTTGATAAAAAAAATTAAACCATCCAGCGGAATTGAAAGAATGGATTATGGTCTGGATAAGTCAAGTGGAACAGGCATGGCAAGGATCGAAAGTCCATCCGGAGACCTGTTCTATTCGGTCGAAATAGAAAATGGGAATGTCACGGACATTGGTATGATTTCCCCTTCATGGAGGAATGTCCAGTCATTCAGAAAGTCAATGGAGGGAAATATATTCACTGATTTTCACTTCAACTGGGAAAGCTTCGGGATATGGATTTCAGAGCTGGGGGTTGATCTTTCATGAAGAATGGAATATGGTTCCTGAAGGGTGTGAGTAAGGGTGTAAAGACTGAGAAATTTCCAAAAGACAGACCGGTTGAAATTGCACCATGGAGCACTGAGATAAAGGGTTCAGGGGAGGCAAACTGTCCCACAGACGCTATAACCAATGGAAAATGGGATATGACAAAGTGCATATTCTGCAGGCGCTGCCTTCCAAATTATGAACCCACAGGAAACCACGAGATATTCAATGTCGGGGAAAAGATGCATCAGTTCAGGAAATCCTTCTACATATATCCCCTGGACTCCGGTGCATGCGGATCATGCAACACTGAACTGCATGCATTAACGGCACCCCAGTACGATATGCACAGGTTTGGAATATTTTTCACAAATACCCCCAGGCATGCAGACGCAATAGTTGTCATGGGTGTGTGGACAGAAGGCATGGAAGAACCTCTGAAAAGGGCATATGAGGCAATGTCAGATCCAAAGATGGTTATTCTCATGGGTGCATGCGCAATTTCTGGAGGCATAATAGGCAAAGGCGCACTTAAATCTGGAGAATACAATGTGGAGATAGCCGGTTGCCCTCCAAACCCCTACACTATACTTGCAGCCCTCTTGAGGGCAAGGGGTGATTGAATGATATCATGGCTGTTTCTGGCACCATTTGCAGTTTCGGTTGCAGTATCCGTGTGGAACAGGAAGGCAGGGTATGTTGCACTGGCAGTATCTTCTGCAATACTTCTGGCCGGGTCGTTCATACACTTTGACTATATAGATTCCTTTGCTATCATCGCCTCACTGGTTTGGATTTTCTCTTCCTGGTTTTCCGTCAGTTACGGTGAGAAATACGGAAAGTGGCTTGCACCAATGTTCGGTTCTACAATATTCGGGATGGTAGTGATTCTCCTTTCAAGGAACTACCTGGAATTCCTTGCCGGTTGGGAGACAATGTCCGTGTCAAGCTACGTGCTGATCGCAATGAACAAGAAAAATGACTATCCCCCATTTGTGTTCATGGCATTCAGTGAACTGAGCACAGTTCTTATAGTGGCCGGTGCAATTTATTCATTCTATCTCACCGGAGGCACAACCATGGCATTTACAACGGTGAATTCGGTGATTCCACTTGTGCTTTTCACACTGGGTGCACTTGTGAAAATGGGGATGGTTCCATTCATGATAAGTGAATGGCTTCCAATTGCACATGGAAATGCCCCGGCAAATGGGTCCGCAATACTCAGTGCAACAATGACCCTGATGGGGGTGTTCGGAATAGTGAGGATCATGCTTCTTAGCCCAATTTCCAACATCTTCGGAGTGATTGTCATTGCCATCGGAGTGCTTTCAGTTATTTTTGCCTCCCTATTTGCATACGTCTCAGAGCATGCAAAAATGCTTGCCGGATTCAGTACAATAGAAAACAACGGTGCAATTCTTGCAGCCATTGGTTTTTACATGATAGCAGAGACCTCAATCCTGAGGGACTTTTCTCTGGTTGTTATAGTTATTTTCAGTCTTTCCCACTCACTTTCAAAGACCGGGCTTTTCCTTGGTATAGGTGCTTCAGGAAAGGAGTATTTCCTTGACGAAGGGTTGAGTTCTTCCAGATTCTCGAGAGTAGGTGAGTTGCTCAGTACGGCCTCGCTTTCAGGCCTCTTTCCCACAATCGGAGGTTTGGGAACATGGATGATCCTTGAAATGTTCTTCATGGGCGCTTCTTTCCTGGGATATCTGGGAATAGTATCAATCATTGCCGGATCTCTCATAGCAATTGGAGAGGGATTTGCAACGGCAGCAATGATGAAAGCATTTGTATTCACTCAGATCAGAAATGGGAACAATAAGGGCAAGAGGAACGAACACAGGGCGGTGTTTGCAATAGGCATTGCACTCATACTTCTGTTCATACTGTCTCCCCTATTTGTAGGGTCAGAATTTCTTGGTGGACTTCCAAGCATCTTTGTATTCAACGGATTCACCATACAGTCCAGATTTTCAGCTGCCGACTTTGGTCTCATTTCACCGGATTATGTTTTCGGCCTACTGGCAGTTTTCTCCCTCGCAACCTTTGTAATATTCAGGAAACCTGATACCAGATCTGTGACTGTCTGGATGGGGGGTAGAGATATGACAGAGAATTATACTCCCTACGCGTTCTCAAACAACATAAGGATGATGCTCAAGAAGATACTGAGGCCAGGAATTGGCGAGAGAAGCCAGTACATGGCTATTTCTGACGCCTTCTGGGCTTTCATGATTGTATTGACGAGATCATACAGAAAGGTGGCGAAAGGATTCACACTGGGTTTTATGAACAGCTCAATAAGGTGGTACATCATCTACATGATTCTGGCATTCATGATTGTTCTGCTTCTTACAATTCTAATATAGATGAAGATAATTCAGTTAGGCCGCCACATCCTGAAAAAAGCAGTCAGATGTTAAGGACAGATCTTTTTGTGTAAATGGGGGAATTTAACTCAGAACTGAAAAGATTCCTGAAATACTCAGGTTTCAAAGCAGGGTCTGTGTTGACATTCAGTGATGAAAACCCAACCCTTTCGAACAGTGACCTGATTATGTTTATATCCGAGGTATAAAGGGACGCATCGCCTCCTTCTCCACCCATTGTGCACATGTCAACAACTTCCTGAAGGGAATCAATTCTGTATACGGTTATAACCGGTCCAAATACGCCCTTCATTGACATGGGGCCGTTGTTTCCTGTGCTATCCAGAAGAACAGGGTGAATGAAAGGATCTCTTATCTTCAGATCCAGCAGAGGGTACGACCCCGATCTTATTTCTTCCTCCAAAATATCCGATGTCTTTGCAACCATGGTTGAGCTTACCAATGGCCCTATGCTGGTATCAGGGTCTGAGGGATCACCGATCTTCATCGATGAGATGATCTCTATGAGTCTATTCAAGGTATATTCTGCAACATCTCTGTGTATTATGATCTTCATGGATTGTATATAACTTCCATGGCTTGCCATGAAAATGGACTTTCCAATAGATTCCGCAGTACTGTCAAGATCTGCATCGTTCCAGATAATTAAATGGCGGTTTTCGGGTCTTTTCTCAAATTTTTCAAGCATTGTGAATTCGTGGAATTCCTCTTTGTTAAGGACAAGTTCCCAGTTTCCCTGGGATTTATGGGCCAGGGAATGGAGTTCATCAAGAATTCCATATTCCTCAGAAAGAATTGACTGAACCGCATGTTCTGGAAGCTGTGTCTCACCGACGTATGAAATAAGTTTGAGTGATGGTGTGGGGGCAATTCTGGACGGAAAGATCAGAAGAGTGTTTCCAGTGGCTACCGAAGCAGCAATTTTCAATGCTGCACTGGATAGTGGGTTCCCGTAATCGCAAGTGCCGGTCACAGTTCCTCTGGGAAAATTTCTGTAAACAGAATATCCAGCCGCATTCCCCAGTAATGAATAGTTGATTGATCCATGGGAAAGGGCAGTTAATGTCTGGATGGCAGCCTCCATTATGTTTTTGGCTGTAAGTACTTCACTGGAAGCGAGTTTTTTTGGCTTTCCGGTCTCTTCTGTTATGAGCTCCGAGAGAGAATCCTCATCCTCCATTATTCTCTTCAAAACTATCTGAAGTGCCTTTAATCTATCACGGCCATTTAATGTTGCCATTGAGTTGAAAGCCTCCCTGCTTTTGTTCAACGTTGAGGAAAGAGAGGTTCTGTCAGAAGTCTCATAGGTTCTTTCCACTTTTCCATTAAACTTGTTAAATACATCCATTGTTACAAATAGGCTTACAAGGTTAATTAATATGGCTCAAGGGATATGAGCAAAGAATAATATGTTATTCAAAATTCTCTTACGATAAGGTTGAGGAGAAGAACATACATCATTGTATTCTGGGGGATCTACCTTGTTGCAATGCTGTCAATTTATGTTATAATACCAAGGCTTTTTCCTTCACAGGGGAGATTTGTTGACTTTGTACCATTCTTTTTCTTTTTTCCATTTATAAGCCTTGGACGTAACAGGCAGAACCAGAATGGGGGATCTGCTGCAACAGCGGATGGAAGTAAAAACGGGGATAACGATAAAAACCAACACAGTTATTCCAGCATAAACGATTACTCTGAATTCGGTCTTTCTCCCAGAAAGAGGAATCTCATTCCGTATTACATAGGTGCAGTAATTATAGCTACAGGAATCGCCGCACTTGTCTATTTCTATGTCCTCTGATGCATAGAGATGACCTCAAGTATCAGATGTTTTAGCTTTACTCAAGCAAATTAATCTTTAATTCACTTTTTTAATCGTTCTTTGGGAAATGTAGTTATTATTATAAATTGTTTAAATAAATAATCATGAAAAAATAATAATATCCTATTATAGATTAACTCCAGTGTTTCCATATTCCATATATTCAACGGAGCTTGCTCTGGGTAGGATATTTACACTGCTTTTTTTATGGTTCGTAGGTGGTCTTGCCGTAAAATTCTCAGCGTATGCTGTTGCAGGCAGGAAAATTTCTATGGGTAGGGGCATGTTTATTTTTTTCATCTCCATCATAATATTCTTCTTCCTATTCTTCGTATTCAGCTTCTTTACACCCGTTGTGGGCTTTTTAGTTGGATTTTTTGGAATGATCTATGTTATAAAATTCCTTATTGGAACTGGCTGGATCAGCGGTTTCCTCATTGCCATTATAGCGTGGATAATTCTAGCGGTCATATACTACATTTTATCATTCATCCTGTTATTTCCATTCCATTTTCCCCCGCTAGCTATACCTGGTTACTGAAGTACAATTACTCCAGTTTTATGAATGGACGCGGGTATTCAAAACCGATTAATAGCTAACATGCATACATTACACATGGTCGACTGTCCGGTTTGTGGGTTGAGACTCGGAAGAGGAAAATATATAGATCTTGCTATGCACCTTATGACACTTGCAGAAGAAAGTGATTCCAAACATATATCATGGATAAACAGAAATCTAACCAGGGTAAGATCCGACGCTGAGAAGCTTTCATCAATGCTTGAAAAATATTACTCACTCAATGGGAAAGGCATTAAAGACTGGATAATAAGGGATTTTGTGGATCATTTCAGAGGATCAAATCCTCATCCATTCATTGTTGCCATGCAGTCATACGATGTGAATGTCCTGAGAGGATACGCTATTGAACATCACCACTTCCTGAAGCAGTGGATCAAATCATGCTCCTATGTTATGGCCAAGACTGATTTTGAAGATGTTCAGAACTATGAACTGGAAAACATAATGACGGAGCTTCATGGATACGGGAAGAATGAACCATCCCATCATGAACTGCTCATCAGGATGGGTGAATCACTGGGCCTTAACAGAGGGGTTATTCTTCAATCAAATCCACTTCCAGCCACTTCAAAGGCAGTTTCCATATGGAACAGGATAGCCTCTGAAAGGACATGGATAGAGACCATGGCTGCAATGCATTCCCTGGAGCTTGTGGCAAACAGGGATCTTGGAAGGTATGGGGCAAAATATCCATATTTTAATCCGGATATCCTCTCAGAAGGGAAAGCAACTGCAGAGGTCAAAGAATTCCTCAGGGAAGGTTACGAGGCGGACGTTTCACATTCTTACGTGGCGCTTGATATTATTGAAAAGTACTGCACCCCTGAAAATTTAGAGGATATACAGGGGTCATATCTTCTATCGGCAAATGCATTTTCAAATTATCTTGAGGCAAGGCTGGAAAGGGGTGAGATGATTGAAAACAAACAATGAGGAGGGGTGTGGTCTGTGCAATGCAACCTGGGGTGAATATCACAGGGATATTGAAGGCGAGGACATGTTCTTCTGCTGTAACATATGCGCAGACATATTCCAGAACATGGTGGAAGAGGTCAAGAAGAGAACAGGATGGAATATAATAGACCGTGTTGAACTCCATGGTAACTACAGTTCAGGAAGGGAGTGCATGGCATATTCCGGCAACAACCAATTCAAATATTATTTCAGGACCTATGGTGACGGGAGAATGATGAAATTCGAAGAACGCTAGGTTGGCCAGCTTATTCCAGATCTATTCCTGTCCTGTTTATCCTGTACAGGTGGATTCTTCTTGATATTTCAATAATAGGCCTGATGAGCAACTGGGAACTTCCAGCAATGAAGAGATATACTCCCAATATTTCATTTCCGGAAGGAAAAAACTCAAAGCTTCCAACAAGAAACTCAAGCCCAACCATTATGTCGTTTCCAATGCTGAGATAGGAGTATACTCTGGTAACCCGGTCTCTCCTTCTGGTTC
>JAMCUD010000092.1 GCA_023379355.1 Thermoplasmatota archaeon | reverse complement strand
AGGGAAAATGGAGTTGAATTAATACAGAAAAAGTCCGTTTCATCCTTAGATTCGGGCAGAAATTATGTGAAGGTGAATCTGGATGACGGAAGGCAGATAAGGGCAAGGAAAGTCATCCTTGCAACGAACGTATGGACAAACGACATCCTTGAAAATTCAGGGATTTCCAGGAGCAGGACGCTTCCCATATACGCTTCACTTCACGGAATAATATACCTCAGGCGGCCGGATGAGTATAGGGGGATCAAACCAACACTATGGGACCCTCACCAGCTTTCATACTACAAGATGGAGGGTTCAACTGTTACTGCCCTTGGCAGTCTCGATCCTAAGGTTGACGAGAATCCGGTTGACATTCACGATAATCTGCCGGAAACAGCAGATGATGCCTATGTGGAAGAATACATAGGGCGGATCGTGAACAGGCTCCCATCCATGGGGAAGGCAACCGTTATATCGACACTCACTGGCCTTTATGATATGAGTCCTGATGGCCAGGTCATTTGTGACAGCCTTGTCAGCCTTGGCCTGGAAAACGTGTATGTCTTTGTTGGGCTCAGCGGTCATGGCTTCAAACTGAGTCCGGCCTACGGACTGATGGCAGCAGACATGATCACCGGCAATGATCCCGACAAATGCAGATTCGACTGGCGCCCATTCAATCTGAACCGCTTCAGGGAGGGAAAGATCATTAAATCGAAATATTCCGAGATCGGGACAATATATTGAAATCCTGATATGAGGGAAGACGCATCCGGCTGCAGAAATCAGGGTATCCTGTATTCCTGACCTCCCAGGACACCTACGCCCTTTGACTGTCCGGGCGATCTCTCCGACTCCAGGCTCCTCAGCTTCTTTCTTACTATCTTGCCGCTTATGGTCTTGGGAAGCTCAGGAACAAATTCCAGAACCTTAGGGCGCATATACGGTGCCACCACTGCCTTTACATGGAAACTCAACTCCCTCGCTAGGTTTTCACTGGGATTAAAACCCGGCTTGAGCACTACGAAAGCCTTTACCACATTTCCCCTTATACTGTCTGGTGTACCCACGACGGCGGATTCTGCTACGGCCGGATGTGTGATTAGAGCTGATTCAACTTCAAAAGGTCCGATTCTGTAATCAGAAGCCTTTATTACATCGTCTGCGCGTGAAACAAACCAGATATATCCGTCCCTATCCTTTCGTCCAAGGTCGCCTGTGAGATAGTATCCGTTCCTGAACCGGTCCCTATTCAATGCAGCATCGTTCCCGTAACCTTTGAAAAGACCAGGAACTACTCCATCGATCTTCACTGCAATATTTCCTTCGACGTCAGGGGGGAGTTCCACCGCCTCATCGTCCACAATCCTGATGTCATACTGAAGGAGGGGTTTGCCGGCAGATCCAGGCCTTATGCCCTTTACATCGGCGTTACCAACCATGGCTGTGGTCTCAGATTGCCCATATCCATCCTTAATCCTGATTCCAGTTATTGATTCCCATTTTGATATAATCTCAGGATTCAGGGGTTCTCCGGCAGAAGAGCATTTCTTCAGTGACATGGGGCGGAAATCATTAAGATTCTCAACCATGAACATGCGCCACACTGTTGGTGCAGTGCAAAGGCTTGTTATGGGATAGTTTTCCAGAACCCTCAGTGACCTTTCGGAGCTGAATCTACCCTGCTCAAAGGCGAATGAAGTGCAGCCAGTTATAAGTGGTGCATAAAGATTGGACCATGCCCATTTT
The DNA here is from genome assembly GCA_023379355.1 of Thermoplasmatota archaeon. The sequence continues at coordinate 2,191 of JAMCUD010000092.1, read as the reverse complement.
GCCCACCCTGGACTGCTGATGTTCCAGTGTATATCATTCCCGTCAAGGCCAAGCCATTGTGCCGTGGACATATGTCCCAGCGGGTAGTAGCCATCATGAACAATGGCCTTCGGTTTCCCCTCTGTCCCGGAGGTGAAAAATATTGCATGTGGTTTCTCAGGGTTTCTGAAATAGTCGCAATACTGCTGTGATTCAAGTCTTATTCTGTTTGCTATGTATTCATCAGTGACATCGAACACCTTGATAAACTTGCCCCTAGCGGCCTCGTAGACAACCTTTCTTGTATCCGTATCCGTGAATATTGCTCTAGCACCAGTTTGCTGGATCCGGTACTCAATATCCGTCTTGTTCAGAAGGATGGGGGCAGGAGAGTAAACGACACCGGAGATCGCCGAGGCTATGGCTATGTACCAGAGATCAGGTATCATTTTCATTATCACCAGGATAGAATCTCCTGAGTGGATACCCTCGCTCCAGAGGAAGTTGGCGTACTGCTTGGAATTCTTAATGAGATCGCCATAGGATATCCGCTGAACTTGCTCCTCCTGGTCCATTATCATCAGGGCGGTTTTGTCGGGCGGATGTTGCGAAAGGATGTCTGCAACCCAGTTGAAGTCTTTTTTCGAAGAAAGATCCTTGAAGGAAAACATGAAATAGAAATTGGAACAACTGTACTTTAACATTTTCAGGTAAGCAGGACATGGCGATGCACTTTAGTCAGAATGGATGTAAATAACTAATATGGGGTAAGCATGGGCATCCACCAATGACCAGAATATCCTGCCTCGGTCCGCCCGGAACATGGAGTGAAATTGCAGCGAGATGCTACGATCCCGCCTCAGTTCCAGTGCCGGTTAAGTCATTTCAGGATGCAATCTCCCTCTGTGAGGAGGGCACTGCAGATTTATGCATTCTTCCGCTGGAAAATTCCGTTGAGGGCCCCGTATCTCTTGTAATGGATCTTTTGCTGGATTCCAAGCTTCAGATCATTGCAGAAAGGATTATACCCATAAGGCATTCTCTTCTTTCAAATTCCAGTGAGATAAGGAAAATTTATTCCCATCCCCAGGCAATAGCGCAATGTCGCACTACTGTCACAAAACTATACCCATCTGCTGAGATCGTTCCCTTATCTTCCACTTCCCAAGGCGCAATTCTGGTATCCCAGGAAAATGGATCTGCAGTTATAGGCTCCCCGAGTATGGCTGATCTGTATGGTTTGAAGATAATTCAGAATGATTTATGCGATTACACCCCAAATCTGACCAGATTTGTTGTTCTTGGAAAACGGACTGAAGATTCGCTTGTGCCCAACAAGACCACCATATCTTTCCTGCTTTTGTCAGATGGCCCGGGCTCTCTGGTAGAAGCCCTATCAATTTTTTCCAGCAAAGGTATCAATCTTAGCATGGTTTTCTCAAGGCCTGAGAAGAAGAATCCTGGAATATACAGGTTCTTTATCGATGCCGGGAAAGGCCGGGATGACCCGGATATGATGATGGCTATTCAGGAGTTATTGTCCATCTCGGCCGAGGTCACCGTTAAGGGCACATACGTAGGTTCATCCTGGAAGACTCCGGATATGTGCCCTTGAATCCTAGTATACACGGCGAAGCGAGAGGTGCCTGAGAACATCCTGCACTATATTTTTTTACAGGGAGTTCATCTAAGCATGAGAATGGGCCCTTCAGATGCTTTGTCGGACGGAGATTCTGAAAATACCGTAATAGTCAATATTCTTCAGGATATGGGTCTTACCGAAAACGAAGCAAGAGTCTATATGCTTCTCCTTAGCAAGGGCGGTTTAACTGCACAGGATCTTCTCAGGAACCTCTCGCTTCGCCAGCCGCAACTTTACGATATAACATCCTCACTGGAGCGAAAGGGTTTCATAAACGTAATCGACGAAAGGCCAAAAAAATTTGAACCTCTGATGCCGGAGGCTGTTATGGAATCCAGGGAGGTGACTCTCAGGAAGAACAGGGAGTTCTTCCTAAAGTGGGCCAATAATGCCATAAAATTGAGAAGGGAGAACGCCACGCTCTCAAGTGCACGAAATCTTAAGAGTGTAATAAATAACACAATACAGATAATAAATGAGGCGGAGGACTTCCTTGAAATTGAAACGACCACTGAGCTTCTCGGTTACTTTTACGAATCTCTGATTAAGAAGGCGGCATCCGGTATCAGG
>JAMCUD010000091.1 GCA_023379355.1 Thermoplasmatota archaeon | reverse complement strand
AACCATTCCTTGACCGGGCTGTTTACAGTTAATATTCTCGTTCCTTCAGATTTTGTTAATATGCCCTTCGAAACTAAATCCTTGAAAATTGCATACCCCAGAGAACCCCCAAGGTGCAGTTTCCTTTCCGAAACATCCCTGCATCCATATGCAAACATCCTTCCATTTTTCTTTTCTAAAGGTATCTTAACTCCAATGTTATGGAGACCTTCAATTCCTGCATCAGTGATCTTGTAGGTGGGTTTTTCACTGTTTTCAACTTTTAGCCAGGACCTTCTTAAAAGTTCTTTAAGCAACCATACTCCCATCTTCCCGGCGAGGTGATCATAACAGCACCTTGCAAACGAGAAATCTGTTTGCACCAAATAATGATCCTCATGTTCGGTGTAATTTTCTTTACTTTTCCTGCCTGCCAGGCTGTCAATCCAGGCAGATAAATTTTCAAGTGTTTCTGGTACAATAGAATAGATGATCTCCTTGCCCGACCTGACAGATTCAACCATTCCAACAGATTGCAAGTTTGAGAGATGGCCGGAAACCTTGGGCTGGGATATTCCAGTCTTCCTGACAATCTCAGTAACATTGCAGTGATCAGCCGACAGCAGTTCAACTATTTGTGATCTCTCCGGGTGTGAAAGTGCCTTGGAAATATTACTTAAACGTTCAAAGTCAACTTTACTCATAGGATCGAAAATAATTATGATTAACATATTAACTTTTTCTTATATGTGGTACGGTTTATGATTCAAATTGCATTATCAAATAATGGAAGAAAAGAGTATAGAAAAAAAGGCGCAATATAGTAGAAATGACCTGAGTCACATCATGGAAAAATTTCTTGAAAGGAAAAGCCTTGTGGAAAAAACAGGTACATCAGATCAACAGGTTGACCAATGGATTAAAGGTGGAGTATTTCCCGATCCAACATACAGAACACCAGACGGAAAGGAATGGTTCCCTCCTTATATGGAAATCCTGATAAGAAGAAGCATGGAAAATAACACAAATCCGAAATTAGAATTCCAGAAAGACGCTGAAAAGGTTCTGGCTAAACCGGGGTATGTTTACAGGTTTGGAAAGGTGGAAACTACTGGCACGAGCCCCGAAGATGTTGAAAATATGTGGATTGATTTTAAATCTGGTCTTTACGGTGCATGTCTCAGAAAGCCCGATCCAAAAAGCATCCTTGATAAAGGGTATCTCATCAGGAGCATCGAGGAACTTCTTTCAAAGTCTGAACCAGCAAATACAAAATGGTGTTCTGCATTAAAGGAACTTGTAAACCAGCTTGATTCCGTTGAAGCACAGTTTACAGACTATGACAGAACGAGATTCGGAGGTAAGGTTTCCAGGGACATTTTTATAACAGACATAAAAAGAGAGTACAGGGGTATATTTCAGGAATAATCCCCAGTTACATGGTGAAGATAGTAGATAACAGGCTTATTCGGACAGGTATAACAATCTAGCGTTGTTTTTCAACCAGTTTGTAGACCCTGTCTCCTCCAGATTTATCTCCCTCGTATACGAGTATATCCGGAAAGTGCTCTATGAATTCGCTTAAATCAGAAAACCCGTATTTACCTGGTATGAATCCAGGTTCCAGTTCCCTCAGCTTTATTCCCAGTTTAGATCCAAGGACGTCTCCACCAGAGTCCGCACTCAGTTCTGCTGCTTTTGCCAGTAGCTGTCTTCCTTCGCCATAGCTGATCTTCCTGTTTTTCCTCAGCTCCTTCACAAACCTGTTATTTTCATCGATTGTGAAAACAGTATAGGGAAACTGGTTGCCAAGCGAATCAGGCGTCTCTGGATTCCTTTTTTCAGTTATCAGGAGTCCTGCCTGTTCCAGTGATGCAAATATCTTCTTCCTTCCCAGGTGATCAAGTTCAGGGAGTGTCCTGCTCAGGCCTTCCATAAGAAAAACGCTGACCTTGACACATCCATATTTTTCCCTGTACTTGTCAAATGAATCGAGAGCTGCAACTGCCGCCCGGGTCTGGTTTGGATCGAGTTTCTCGATTGGTGTGCGATCTGGAGCAGAGCTCCCATTAAAAACAGATTTTCCAGTTCTTGTATACGGTGGCAGGTCTTCAGGCCTGGCATATGAATAGTTCCCTTCCCCAACAAGGCGTTTCAGATCGCCGGAAAGACTCTTTTCAAAACCTACAAAATGAAGATTTTTTCCACTTTCCCTGGCCCTGTTTGCAATGGGCATATAATCACGGTCCCCAGCAAATATTACAATTGTATCAACGTCATCCCTTGTCAGGATGGTCTCTTGGGCTGCCAGTGACAGTTCGATGTCTGCACTGTTCTTGTATTCCGTGGAAAGTATATCAATGATCCTGATGCCAAGCCTCTGGAGCTCCTTCTTTGGGTCCTGCATAGCACTCCAGTCTCCAAATGCCTGCCTGATTATGATTTCGCCATACTGTGTCTTGAGTTTTTCAAGCTGCCAGGCAACAAGGGCAACCGCAACATCCCCGGCATCCTCATAGGGCATCTCATACAGATTTGTCAGGGAGTAAAAGAAATTCTCAAAATCAATGAATACTGCAGCAAGTCTCTTTTCGGGTCTCATTGCATAATCAATCAATGGATGTATAATTCTTTTCTTATTTCATTCCAAAATACATTAAATTCGGATCAGAATACAACCGTGGATTTCTTCTGTAATAATTTCACCGTCAGGTTTATGATAAAACTTCAATTCATGAAAAGCAAGGTGCACGCATTGGACTATGAAAACCCAGAATTTTACAAGATTTATGACATATTGGAAAGGGTTGACAGGGATTATCTGGAGTTCATATTCCAGAAAACAGACGACATGATGGGCCAAAAAACGCTCATGGGAAACTCGTATTCCAGGGATAAGGGAAAGGCCAGGACGAACCTGGCCAATGCTGATAATTTCCATTACCGATTCGACTCCTTAAGCAAGGAGGCAAAGCGGTTTTATCTGGCATTATATTCAAAAGGCAGGGTCTGGAGAAGCAGAGAATTTTCAGATAATACCTCAAAATTCAAATTTAAACCGGAAGTTCGGGAATGCCTTGATAAACTTGTTGTTTTTGGGATCCCCTCACGGGACAACCCGGAGATTTTCATTATACCTTTAGAATATGCCATAGCTGATAATTCCGGCCAAAGCAGAAGAGATGTTTTTTCACTTATTGACGCACTGAAGAGTTATCCCGTGACGCTTGTGAGTAAAATCGCAAAGGAGTACAATCTGAAGACAAACGATTCAAAGGGCGAGGTTACAACGGAAACTTACATCACCATAATGAAGAACCTGCAAAGAACCCTGGAGAATCTCAGTCCCACGGAGAAAAAAATCATGGATTATGTCATGAAATATGATGGAATCTTGATCCTAGAAGACATTCTTGACCATTTTAATATAAGAAATAAGAGTCCATACTACAACAGTATTAGTTTTAACAATCTTTTCTCTTCCAGTTCATATTCTGGCGGAGAACAGTTTATCTCACTGATGAAGAAGGGCATAATATTTTGCTCAAAACGTATGTATTCCAGCCGCATTGATACAGTGTATATGCCGGATGAAGTCATCCTGAAGCTATGGGAAATCCAGCATAAAAAAATTGAACCTCCTGAAAGCAAGCAGAAGGAATCCGAATCCCTGCACTCCATCTTAAAAAACTACGAAGTTAACTTTGCGGCGGAAATCAAAGCAATATTGATAACCATATATTACCTCGAATCCAGGTCGAAAAAACGGTCTGCAGAATCAATAAGCAAGTTCCTTTCCATGCCGGTTGAAGATACTGACCTGGTATTATCCCTGTCCAAAACTGAGGGCTGGTTGAAGGGAGGGATATCCAATCTTTCCTTAACCCCTGAGGGATTTAAATTCATAGAAGGTGAGAAATTCCCATCCAGGCTCAAAAAGCATATCTTTGAAGAACATATATTTTCGGCGTGGAAAGCAGTGGAAGGACAGGGACGAATTTTTCTAGATGAACTCCGCCTGTTATTTCTTGACGCCATATATCAAATGAAGTATCCTGAGAAACTTGAAGATCTTACGGACAGGATCAAATCAGGAGATACTTATTTCATGCTTTCAAGATCATTGAGAATCGCCCTGCTAGATGATTATCTGTACAGTAATAACTCCGGATCAATCAGTTTCACGAAGAATGACCTGGATAATGAAATTTCCCTGTGGATGCTGGAGCTAGTAAATTTCCTTAAAATTTATGGCCTGGTCAGGATGTCTTCCCCTGTCACCGCAGCAGCTGTATATATATTCCCGGAAAAGGAGTTCAAGGAAATATACGAAAGGGAGGGAAACGCCAGTTACGATAACCAAGAGAAAACAGACCCCAAACCGATTAAGGTACTACCCAACAATGATATCCTCATTGGAACAGAAGCTGATTTCACCGACCTGAAGAAGGTTGCAGATTTTTCTGAACTTGTAAGTGCAGACCTGGTCTGCACATTCAAGATAACCAAGGCATCACTTTCAACCTATCTGAATAAGTCGGGCATAATCACTGGGGTTATATTCTTCCTCAAGAAAAAAAGCTCTGTTCCTGTTCCTGAAACTGTTCTGAGGCTAATAAATGACATGGAGAAAAAAGTGGATGAAATACTCATAACAAAATGCCAGGCTGTCCTGCAGGTAAACGACAGAACAGTTATTGACGGGATAATGAGGATAACGGGCATTGCCGATATGATTGAAAAACGTATTTCACCTGAAATTCTTGCAATAAAGGAAGGAGTGAGCCTCTATAAATTTGTAACAGAGTTGAGAAAGAAAGGGTATATTGTTCCAATCAAGGTGGAAAAGGAAAAAAACAGGAGAAGGACCACCTGGTATAGATGGTGACCTTGAATTAAAAAATAAAAAAAGGGTGAGACTCAGTCATCCTCTGTAATAGGGCGGATCTCCCTGATTAGGTCACTGTGATCAATGATATCATATTTATAGCCTCTTTCAGTAAGAAACATCTGCCTTCTCATTGAAAAATCCTGGTCCAGTGTGTCTTTTGTAACAACGGTATAAAAATTGGCCGAGGAACCGGAGGATTTTGGCCTCAAAAGCCTTCCCAGGCGTTGGGCTTCCTCCTGCCTCGAACCGAAAGTTCCAGAGACCTGTATTGCCACATTTGCATCAGGAAGATCAATTGCATAGTTTGCAACCTTGGATACGACCAGAATTTTTATTGACCCGGACCTGAAATCCGAATAGAGTTTCTCCCTCATGGAATTCTTCATCTTCCCGGTAATTAACGGAGACTTGAGTTCTGAAGCAATAATCTCCAGCTGCTCCAAATAGTCCCCTATGATCAGGACGGAATCATCTCCTGAAAGCCTGGAAAGAATTGATTTCAGGGCTTCCAGTTTCATTGGATTCTCCGCTGCAATCCTGTATTTAAGCCTTGGAGGTGCTATGGCGTACTGCATCTTGTAGTCATCAGTTGGAAAATTCACTCTCACTTCATGGCAGTATGCTGTTGCGATCCAGCCCTGCCTCTCCAGGTCTTTCCATGGCGCATCATATTTCTTGGGCCCTATAAGGGAAAATGCATCCTCCTCCTTTCCGTCCTCCCTGATAAGTGTGGCAGTAAGCCCAAGCCTTTTCTTTGCCTGGATTTCCGTGGTTATACGGAATACTGGTGCCGGCAGAAGGTGAACCTCATCGTATATTATGATGCCCCAGTTTCTTGCCCTGAAGATTTCAAGGTGAGGATAACGGTTCATGTCAAATGGTGCCTCCTCTTCACCAGTTTCATCCTTTTCCACAAACGTATCACCATCATTATTGCTGTTCTTTCGCCTGGGTGAATAGGTCAGTGTCTGGTATGTAGTAACCGTTACGGGGAGTATCTCCTTATTGTCACCGGTATATTCCCCAACCATTCCGGGAGTGAGGCTTGTCTTGTCCAGCAGTTCAGATATCCACTGCCTCACAGCAACAGTCCCGGTAGTTATAATGAGCGTGTTTTCCCTTATTCTGTTCATGACAGCCATCCCAACCACTGTCTTTCCGGATCCGCTTGGAAGGACTATTATCCCGCTCCTGTTACCATGCACAAACGATTCTACAGCTTCTTTCTGGTATTGCCTTATTGTAAGGTCCTTGCCTTTCAGCGTAGTTGTACGAAGGTCAAAGTCAATGGGGTCTCCGGGAAGATATCCCACAAGGTCTTCAACTGGATATCCCACCTTGATAAGAGCCTGCTTCAGTCTTCCCCTATATATTGATCTCAATTCCAGGGTTGTAGGGGAAATACTTGATTTTATGAACTGGGATATTGATTTCCTGCTCATTATCTCCTGGATAACCATGGTATCAGGAGATGTGAGGTATATGGAATCGGGAATGGCTTCAACATGATCAGCCAGCTGAACAAGGTGAGGGTCCCTTACAAGCTTGATCTTTCCGTATCTGCTGTACCAGTCCCTGATGTTTGTTTCTATATTCGTGGGGATGCTGTACTTGGAATACTGGGACAGGACACAGATTATATTGTCAATGGATATGTTAGATGAAGCTGCATTCCAAACCGCCAGGGGTGTAATCTTGTAAGTGTGCACATGTTCCGGAGATTTCACCAGTTCAGAAAATCTCAGGAGGCTGTCCCTGCAGGAGTGATCCGGATCCTTGTCAACCTCAAAAAAGATTGTCCCGTCTCCCTGCACAATCAATGGTTTCTGATCAGCGGCCATAACCAAACCTCCATTTCTTCATTGCGGATCATAATAATTACACAGCATAAGAATTTTGGATTCCCTGTCCGCAAATGGAATTTGTACAATTCAACTTAGAACATATAAATTGAAGCCGAATCCTATTTCGCCTATGTTTCAACCTGTTATTGAAATGATACAGTGCAAATGGAAAAATATAATTTACTAAGACCGTAAAATACAGGCATCTTTGTGCAAAAATTGTGAAAATTTCACTGACAATGTAACAATACAATTTCTCTCTTCCAAAACCAATTTATTTCAAATGATGATTGCTTATCATAAAGGGTGGTTGTGAATGCCGGCAGGTGATGGAATCGTTTACCAGTTCAGGATTTCAAGGATGGGAAGAAGAGATGTATGGCGCAAAATAGAGATCAGGGGAGATCAGACTCTTGGTAAACTGGATAGGATTATCCGCATATCTTTTGAACTTGACACATTTGATCACCTCAGTGCATTCTATGGTGGAAAAAGGTGGTATAGGTCAAATTTTGGAACCATCAATCCACTAGGGCAGGGAGATGGGGCTGAAATTCCAGTTGTATCTCTCGGGATTGGCAAGGGCAGCAAATTTGGATACGTTTACGACTTTGGTTCGGAGCAGCATTTCCACGTTACGCTGCAAAAGACCCGTGATGTTGAATTAGAGGATACCTATTTTCCCAGGGTGATAGACGAAAACGTAAAAAAGCAGTATTACTGCGTCGACTGTGAAAAACGCGGAAAGCAAACTCCTGCCGAGATGGTTTGTTCATACTGCTCGGAAGAGGAAAGCAAATATGTATACCTGTGCCAGAAATGCGCAGAAGGTAAAAAGCATGCAGGACATTTTTTTGATGATATAATCAATTAATCTTCTTGGCTGCATGTTAGGACTGATAAAACGATCCTCCATTAATCTCGGGTTTCTGCTGAAATGTAGAAACTTCATCTCAAGACTTTAACTCTTAGGTAACTGAACATAAAGCATATCCCTTCTTTAGTTTATGAATTTCTTTGGGAACCTGGGGCACGTAGAAATGGATGTTACCATATACCTTGCTGGCTCATCCTTTTTTCAAGGAAGCGTATTTCAGAAATCCAGACAGTTGAATTCTTCTGAAAAGCGAAAGTTGAACAAAATTGACAAAATAGTAGATATGTAGTAAAAAAACTGTAACAAAACGTGGGACAAAAAGAAAAGGAGTGCCAGGGAAATATCAGGGGAAGAATTCGTAGAAAATAATCAAAAAGTAAGAAAAGAAAGTCGAAATTGATTAATATTGCGCCTCGGGGGTTCAGTTAGCGACCTTTACAATGTTATTTTTTGCTATTCAAGACAGTTCCTTATTATCGATGTAACCTTCAAACGCTGATGCAACACCCTCCAGAGTTTCAAATTCATAATTTAATACAGGACAAAGCTCATTGTCTATGGTAGTGTATCACACTAGATAAGATCAAGATAACGGAGAGAATAAAATTAGGAATATAATATAACGAGGTTAGCAATTTGGTCCATTGAAGGTGAAAGAAATGAATAGTTTTCCTAGAGTATTATCAGGGATCATTGGGTCGTTTAACGATGAAAACCGAAGAAATATCGCGATTGCAATATACGAATCTGGTGAGATTTCTTGGAGTGAGTTGAAGAGAAAGTTTCAGATAAAGAACGGATCTTTGAATTATCACTTGAAGGCACTTCAAAAAACAGGCTTGATAGAGAATGTATTGAGCTATGAAGAAGGAAAGGATCATTCTGTATATGTGCCGTCGGGTCTTTTAGAAAAAACCCTCAAGGCATTTAGGTACATCATTACACCCGTTAGCTTAGATGAACACTCCTTAGGTAATCTTTGATCTACTGGATAGCTTGGATAGAGTCCCATACAAAGGAGATATTACGGTAAAAAGTATCTGGAATCTACAAATTCCCGAGAAAGAGAGCTATATATATTTTCCATATATATTGGAATATGAGTTTCGACAGCCAGGTGGATATTTCTTCCATACTCAATCAAGATTCATGTCTTTTAATCAACCTCAATTATTATGACGATCTGTTCAAAAAATCTTTCAGCAAGATGGAGTTCATTATGGCAATGGACTATCTGGAACCAAAGGTAAAAAAAATGGGGATCAGTTCAATGGATATTGATACTACTGATGCTATGCAACACACCGGTTCTAAGGGAATAAAAAAAGAGAACTATGAATCCGTAAAGGCAGAGAGGAGGGACAGGCTCATTCCCAGGACCTCTGACATGGACATGCAGTTCATTGCAAGGTTTTCAAAGGAATTTGCCTTTAAAAATAAGGTCGTGAAGTCGAGATATACAGACATCATGCTGGACGAGAATATACGTGATGCTGTTGAATCATATTCTCCAGGAACTCTGGTATTCACAGGTTTCAGGACGGATCTCGAAATATTAACAAGTGCAATGACTGCTGAACTGATGGGTTACTACAGTGTGGTGGTTTCCGATGCAACGTCCACATATTCAGAAAGGCTTTTCTTCTCTTCTCTTGAGCTCATGTCACAGAATATAGAGGTTATTGATACCAGGGACTTGATGAAAATATGGGGGTATGATCAGTGAATAAAAACAAGGTGATACTCATAGGAGGCATACCTGGGGTAGGAAAAACCAGTATCTCAGGATTCCTGGCCAGGGAAATCGGCATAGACCTGGTCATGTCCGGCGATTATCTGAGGGAATTTATCCGTCCATTCTCAGGGAACATGAACATGGAGATCATGGAGAAAAGTGTATATGATGCCTGGGAGATGTTCGGGTCAAGAAATGAGGAAAACATACTGAAAAGTTTCATGGAACAGGGCAAGATAATGAATACCGGTACGTCAAGAATACTGAAGCGTGCACTTCAAAACGGTGAACCCCTCATCCTTGAGACTCTTTACTTCCTTCCTTCTCAGATTGAAACTGGAATACTTGAGAAAATAACATCATTCTACATACAGATTTCAGACAGGAAAGTAAATGCTGAAAGGCTTCTGGAGAGAGAAAAATACACTCATTTCCATTCACCTGGAGAGAGACTGGCAGGAAAACTTGAGGAATACCGCATAATGATGGAGAAGTCCATGATGGAATGCAGGGAATACTGGATCAGGACCTTTGACAACATGGATTACCTTAAAACGCGCAACCTTATACTTGAGTATGTCATGAATCAGGACGGGGAGGTTTAAATGCCCTAATTCAGGTTATCCTATTACAGGTCTGGAGAAGTTTCTGGGTTATTACGACAGGCAGTTCAACATCGCTTATTTCCCCTCCATATCTTATGTTACAGACCTTTCAATAACATACTCAGGATGCATGTACACCTCGGAAACTGGATCGGATTCGGTTGTTCTTGACGGAAAGTCGGATGAATCATACAACAGGAGGGCCCTGAAAGCCATAAATTACATGAAGGATCTTTACGGAATAAAGGGTTCACTTCACTTCTACCTCAGAAGAAAGAAAAGATACTCTGATGCAAAAGGTCTGGGGGAATCAGCATCTGTCGCTGCATCAGCATCTAGATCTGCCATATCATGTATTTTTGGCAATGAGGGCCTGAAAGACAATCCATTTGTCAGCAGATTTGCAAGGCTTGTTTCAGGTTCTGGAACAAGATCCGTTTCAGGAAAAATTTCAATGTGGATTTCTTATCCATCCATCAGGGAATCAGAAAGCTATGGATTCCCATTGAGTCTGGATCCTGGAAAGATGCATTTCTGCGTTTATCCCTCGTTAGCAGACTTCCCTACGGAAAATGCCCATGAAATTGCTCATTCGTCTCCAGGATACAATGGCTGGGTGAAGGAAAAGCTCCAGAGGATGCTTGATTATACTGAAACAGGATTTTACCTTGATGGACTTATTGAGAGGGCACAGAAAGACATGTATTCAATGCACTCCCTGCTGATGTATTCAGGTAACATGGTCCTGAATTCCGGATCTATTGCCATCATTGAAAACCTTAAGAAATTCAGGCTAAAGAATGAAGGCAATATTGTTTATACCGCTGACACAGGTCCATCCATATCCATCATATCCAACGATAGGAAGCTTCTTTCGGAATTCATGGAACAAAACCCGGGGTCAATTAAAGGCAGCATCCCGGATCAGTCATCAGTCCAGATTCCGGACTGGTTCTCAAAGGAGGCAGAGGAATATTTCGGAATGCTGAGGTCATGATGAACAGGATGCAGAAATATCCATCAGAAAGCATATACAAGAATATTCCGGGCATATCGCCGGGGATAATAAGGATAGTTTCTGACAAATTCCACATAGCATCTGTATCGGACTTCGACCCGGAAGGAGATAGAACTGGAAAATCAATAACATGGGCAAATATCTCAAAGGCAGTGCTGTTGAGGGATAACTACACCTGCAGAATTTGTGACCAGAGCAGTTTTACAACTGTTGGATCAGCCACGGACTTTGACCAGGTTCATCTGGATGTCCAGGTCCATCACATTATTCCAAGAAAGGACGGGGGCAAGGACACATTCAAGAATCTCATAACTCTGTGTGAATCTTGCCACCACAAGACCTTCAAGGGAGGTTACAGCGGCATACCGGTGGAGAAGCAGCAGAATCTTTTCAGTTTTGATGAGGAGATAATAGTTTCAATTTCGCAGGATTTCACTGCGTCCATTGATCATAGGATAGTGCAGGGATTCATCCCGGATTATGCTAGGGTGCACAATGATCTCAGGGACAGGTGGGAACTCATATATATGCAGGGTGCAAAGCTTCCCCTGAACGTAGTGTATATCAAAAGAAGTGTCTATCACAGACTTATTGACAAGCTATCGCTCTTAAGCCATATTTCGGACTACACGACAATGTATGTCATGATAAACTCCAAAAAGGAAAAAGCAAGAATTCTAATTGATGAAAGTGGCCAACCATTAATCTGAAAATGACAGAATCTTACAGAAAGGTCCTGATCTGCAATGTTACAGCTCCAGGAAAATCAATGTGAAAATCTGCATCTCTTTTGTTATCGAAAAGATAGCCGCGAGAAAATAGAGGCGTTTTTTGTGAAAACATTTTTAACTTCGGGACAGTTGCTTACATTATGATACCTCTGGATTATAGCGAATTTGAAAGGTGGTTCAGATCAGCAGAGGCAACGTTGCGTTCTGCAGAATCAGACCACAACTCATCATTCTACAACTGGGCATGTTTTAAGGGAGAGCAGGCATCCAAATTTGCAGTTAAAGCTTATTTGAAAGGGATGAGAATGACATCGTACGGACACTCTGTTTCTCACTTAATGAAAGAAGCAGGTTTTGACAAAGAGTTGATAGATTTAGCAAAATACACTGATAAAAACTATATTCCAACCAGATACACTGATGCGTGGGCTGAAGGAATTCCGGAGGAATACTATGGTTTTAATGATTCGACCAGCTCAATAGAGATCGCTAATGAAATCCTGGAAGCTGTGAGGGAAAAGTGGGCATCATTGAAAGAAGGATAAAAGAACGGAATATGGTTATCGACCAATCCAGGAACTTTGCCCAACATCTCCCATCAAACACCAGTGCTTTTCTTGTGGGTTCATATGCGCGCGGTGACTTCAATCTGTGGAGTGACATAGATATTGTTGTCATTTCAAACTTTGTAGGAAATCCTTTAGTTAGGCTGAAAAACATTGACTTTCCTCCAGGGTTCGAGATAATCCCTATAACGCCGGATGAGTTCTGGAAAATGGCTTCAAAAAATAACCCCCTGTATATGGAGATAAAAAAATCTGGAATAATGCTGAGAGATGACCTGGAAATTGTCAGGGTCATGAATAATTCATAAATGTAGAACTGCTTTCTCTGGATAATCCTGAGACTAATATATTTTAAGGATTGTCATGGTTCATCTATGAATAATCATCCTCGCATGTGATCCCATGGTTTTCCTCTTCTTTTAGTTCCCTGACAGTGCATTGATCGAAAAGATATTGCGGTTTTTATTTACGGTGAATTAAAAAAGGCTAAAGAAGATTCGTTGATATAGAAGCTTCAAGATCTCCAAGCAGATCCTCTTCGCTCTCCAGCCCAACTGAAAGACGCACGAGTTCCGGCGATATACCCGCCCTTAGCCTCTCTTCCCCGCTGATAGTCCTGTGGGACATTGTTGAGGGATGGGTTATGGTGGTATTCAGGCCTCCAAGTGTATTGGCAGGCATTATGATGTTAAGCGACGACATAAAGTTCTGGATATCTATCCTCGAATTATCCAGTTCAAAAGAGACAACTGAAGGCTTTCCCTTCAGGACTTTTCCGGAAGTGGCGTAATCTGGATGATTCTCAAGAAGAGGATAGAGTACGTTCTTGACGCCATCTATTTTTTGCAAAGATCTTGCAATGCAATATGCAGTTTCGCCTGATTGTTTCATTCTCACAAAGAGGGTCTTCATCCCCCGGTTGATAAGGAATGCAGTATTGGGATCCATGGAAGGACCCAGGGTACGCCTGTTCTGGTCTATGAGTGCCATGAGTTCTTTCCTTCCGCCGGCGTATCCTCCTATTGTGTCATTGTGGCCCGACATGAATTTTGAAAGGCTGTGGATTACTATGTCAGAACCTAAAGAAAGTGGTTTCTGCAATACAGGTGTTGCAAATGTCGCATCAGTAACAATTGTTGTACTTTCAGGCGGATACGAAGATCTTATGGCCTCGATATCTGTAATCCTCAGTGTGGGGTTAGTTAGACTTTCCACAAAAATAAGATCAACTTTCCTGTCACTGAACTTCAGGATGTTCTGGGTGCCCGGATCTGCAATAATAACCTTTACACCCCAGGCTTGAAGAAATTGGGTTATAAACTTGTAGGTTCTTGCAAAAATATCTCTCTGCACCAGAATGGTTTTGCCAGGCGACAGAAGGGAAAGCAGAGTTGTAGTGACTGCACCCATCCCTGAGGAAAAACAGTTTCCCGCTTCCGAACCTTCAAGTTCATTGATTTTCTGGCATAGTGCTTCAACCGATGGATTATTTTCCCTGCTGTACCTGAATCTCTCACCTTTAGGAAGCTGAAATGCCGAACTCTGGTAAATTGGAAATATTATGGATCCTGTTTCACCCTCAATTTTATCCCTGACTATCTTACTCTGTTCTTTCAATATTTATCCCCTCGCTTGGTACTGAATGTACGGTTTGGTAACCAAGTCCCGCAGTATTCATGATATACTTAGTTCCATCCTCTATTGCCCTTATATTGGTCTCTTCGTCGTATAATACAAGTATTGTTGGACCGGCTCCGCTTACGCATACTCCTATTGCATTGTTGCTGAGTGCTTCCTCCTTCAATTTAGCATAATAGGGAAACATTGAATTCCTTGCAGTTTCAACAATTTGATCATTCATGCCTTCCCGGATAAGTTCCCTGCTTCCTGACATTAAACCAGAAATCAGGGAGGAGAGTTTTCTTGAATTCTGGATGTGTGATTCCATTGTAATGGTTTTTGGAACCATGGACCTTGCAACCCCCGTCTTCCCGTTTATGTGAATGTCAGGTATTATGGATAACAATTTCAGTTCCATCCCTATTTTTATATTTCGGGCTGAAGGAGGATTAAGTGAGTTCACTGAAACCAGGTTTCCGTATATGGACGCCGCAACATTATCCGGATGTGGAGTGCCGGAGGATGCAGCTTCACCCTCCATCGCAAACCTGATCTGGTCATCCTTGCTTATTCCAAGGTCGAATAGAAGATTGGCCGCTGTAACAGAGGAAGCAGAGGAACAACCAGAACCTCCAAGTCCA
>JAMCUD010000090.1 GCA_023379355.1 Thermoplasmatota archaeon | reverse complement strand
TGTCACTGCAAACATAGATTAAGAAATCTATTATTAACCTAAACGTGGTATCATGAGTGATGAACGTTCTGCCATGCTTAAGTCCATGAATATGAAATCTGTTGAGGATCTGTTTTCCGATGTCCCGGCCAATATGAGAAAAAAAGATCTCAGGATTCCAGCAGGAATCAGCGAGTATGAACTCATAGAGGAGGCAAGGAAAATTGCAGGCATGAACAGATATGAAGGCTACCGAAAATTCCTTGGATGCGGCATTTATGATAGAATAATTCCCTCGAGCGTTGACACACTGATCTCCAGATCCGAGTTTCTAACATCCTACACACCATATCAGCCGGAAATTTCCCAGGGTATGCTCCAGTCTCTCTTCGAATATCAGAGCCTGATATCTGATCTAATGGGCATGGATGCGACCAACGCTTCAATGTATGACGGTTACAGTGCTCTCGCTGAAGCAGTAAGAATGGCATTCAGGATAAATGGGAAAAAAGAGGTCCTCATACCTGAAACACTTTATGCTGGCAAGGTTAGAGTGATTGAAAGCTACATAAGCGGATTAGGTCTGAAACTTGTAAGATACGCCTATGAAAAAGATTCCGGTTTTATTGACCTTGAAGATCTTTCAAAAAAGGTAAATGACAGTGTATCTTCAGTCATTGTGGAGAATCCCAATGGATTTGGAATTCTTGATGAGAATATTACCAAAATAAGGGAAACAGTGGGAAATGTAATGATCATAAGCTATGTTGACCCCGTTTCCCTTGGGGTAATAAAGCCACCTGGAGAATATGATTCCGATATAGCGGTTGCAGAGGGTCAGTCCCTGGGCATACACAAGAACCTTGGAGGTCC
The DNA here is from genome assembly GCA_023379355.1 of Thermoplasmatota archaeon. The sequence continues at coordinate 6,962 of JAMCUD010000090.1, read as the reverse complement.
GCTTCTTGGAATCATGTCCTTCAAGAAAGATCATGTGAGAAAATCTCCTGGAAGAATAATAGGGGAAAGCGTTGATACCAGTGGAAAAAAGGCCTATGTGATGACATTGCAGACCAGAGAACAGCACATAAGGAGAGAGAAAGCTATGAGCAACATCTGCTCAAACCAGGCCCTTATGGCAGTTGCCGCATCAGCTTATTTGTCAATTCTTGGAAAAAGTGGTATCAGGAATGTGGCCCTGAAAACTGCCTCAAATATGAAAAGGCTCATGGAAACGTTCAGATCCGTGGAAGGGTTCAACCCCGATCTTTTCAGTGGACGCCATTTCTCAGATCTTCCAGTCCAGTCGAAGATCGGTAACGAGAAACTCAGAAAGAGGCTCCTTGAAAGTAACATACAGGGATCTATACCTTTTGACAGCCTTCTTCCCAATCTTTCCAGCATCTATGGAAACACTTCCTTCTTTTCTGTTACTGAAAAACACAATGCTGAAGATTTTTCTGCATTGAAATCCGCACTGGAGGCGATTTGAATGACGTACCATCAGGCAACTTATGATGAACCACTTATCAAGGACATACGATCCGGCACAGACTACAAGGTTCCAGCGGTGATCGAACGAGAGGAGGATCTTATTCCTCCGTCGCTTTTGAGACATGATCTGGAACTACCAGATGTTGCAGAGTTTGATGTGGTAAGACATTATACCAGGCTTTCCCAGATGAATTTCAGCGTTGACATAGGCATGTACCCCCTTGGGTCGTGTACAATGAAATTCAATCCAAAGTTTGCAGACAGCATATCACAGATAGGCAGTTTCAGTGAGACGCACCCTCTGCAGGATCAGGGATCAATACAGGGATCACTCAGAGTTATGTATGAATTGCAAGAATACCTCAAAGAGATCTCGGATATGGATGCCATAACGCTCCAACCCCTGGCCGGTGCCCAGGGGGAATTCACTGGAATCCTCATTGTCAGAAAATATCTTGAAGACACAGGCCAGCTTGGCAAAAGAACTGAGGTTATAATACCAGATTCGGCTCATGGAACGAATCCTGCATCTGCAGCAATGGCTGGTTTTGATGTTGTGGAGATTCCTTCAGATGGAAACGGCATGGTTGATCTTCAGGCTCTGGAAGCAGTTCTGTCAGAAAAGACTGCGGCATTTATGATAACAAACCCAAACACTCTTGGTATTTTTGACCGAAACATAGTCAAGATATCGGATATGGTTCACAGGGCAGGCGCACTTCTTTACTACGACGGCGCAAACTTCAACGCCATTGTGGGCATAACATCTCCTGGAATAATGGGCTTTGACATTGTCCATTACAATCTGCACAAGACCTTTGCAACCCCTCATGGGGGAGGAGGCCCTGGATCAGGCCCGGTTGCGGTGAAAGCTTACCTTAAGGATTACCTTCCTGTTCCTGTTGTTTCCATGGAAAATGGAAAGTATTATCTGGACTATTCTGCCCAAAAGACCATTGGAAAGGTGGCATCATACTATGGCGCCTTCAACATGCTCCTCAGGGCATGGGCATACATAAGGTTCCATGGATCCGACGGACTGCTGAATAATACACAGAAAGCAGTCTTGAACGCTAACTATCTTTCGCACAGGCTTTCGTCAAGTTTCACAATACCGTTCAGCCCGTTGAAGAAACATGAGCTTGTCCTGTCTACTGAGAAAACTGGAAAAAGGGCACTTGACATAGGAAAATACATCATAGATCAGGGTGTGCATGCGCCCACGGTTTACTTCCCCCTCATTGTACATGAAGATATGATGATAGAACCAACCGAAAGCGCCAGTAAAAACGATCTTGACAGGTATGCCCAGATAATGGAGGAAGCGCTTAAAGAGGATGTTGAACAGTTGAAGAAGAGGCCTTTGAATCTCAGTTCAAGGCGTATTGATGAGGTTAAAGCTGCCAGGGATCTAAAATTGAAGTGGAACTGATTCCTCTCCTACTACCTCTGCTACCTGACAGGCCCCTTCCTGGAAGCTTGTAAGATCATGAGTGGCTTACATTTTCCATACTTTTATCACGCCCTCAGCTATTTTGTAACCGGAAAGAGCATCCCTGTCTACCTCCACACCTGTGCCGTTTCCCCTGTTAACCTCTATGAATCCGTCTTTCATGATGAACGGATTCAACACCACATCCTTTTTGAAATATTTTGAATTTGGGGAAGTATCTCCAGCGTAGTCTACATTAATATGTGATGCCATCGCCACATTGAAAGATCTTCCAATTCCGGTTTCAAGCATTCCTCCAACCCAGCAGTGTCCTCCATTTTCTCTTACGACTTCAGAAATTGCAAGGGAATTTGTGAGCCCACCAACACGCCCTGGCTTTATGTTTATGACCTCCCCGGATCCGATTTCAAAGGCTTTCTGTGCCTTCTCCACATCAGTTATTGATTCATCGAGGCATATGGGTGTTGACATTGATTTTGCAAGCTTTGCGTGATATATGAGATCATCGTGCCCCAGTGGCTGCTCCAGATACTGAAGGTTGAATCTGTCTATCTTTTTCAGAAGATCCATATCCTTAATTGAATAATCACAGTTTGCATCCGCTGTAAGGCTGATTTCCGGAAACCTGTCCCTTATTGGTCCAAGTATGCCCAGCTCTTTTCCCTTTTTGATCTTTACCTTGATCCTTCTGTATCCCATGTCAAGGGCATTGGAAATTCTGCTTATTGTGGTTTCAATGTTTTCCATTCCCAGCGATATCCCTACTTCCGCCTTTCCTTTTGACTTTCCAAGGTACCTGTTAAGTGGTATGCCGTTCCTCCTTGCATGATAGTCCCATAGCAGCATTTCAAGGGATGCTTTTGCCATATTATGGCCCTTAACATAACTCACCTTTTCCATGAATTCCCCAGGTTCCGGAAGTTTTATTATATGAGAAGCGAGATACTTATCTATGATCTCAAGGGCAGTAAAATTATTTTCATAACTGTAGAATGGGTCTGTGTCAGTAACACTCTCAGAATATGCAGTTACCCCATCTGCTTCAAGCTTGAAAATAAGGGCACACCGATCAAGCTGCCTTCCGAAACTTGTTTCGAATGGCATTATGAGGGGCATTTTAACAAGATCATATGATAACTTTCCTTCCATTTATTGGCATGCACAAATCTGTATAATAATTTGACTGGAGGTGGGAAGAATTAAGATAAGCGGCTTGCATTCATCCCCATATGGATATAAAGACTGTCAGTGACCCCGACGAGATAAGGAGTATTCTTCCAGTCATTAGGTCAGCCTGGGGATTTGACACCATGGAGAGCCTTGTGAAGGACATGGTGGCAGCTATGAGATTTCACGGTGGCCTTGTCCTGGGTGCCTATAACAATGGAGAAATGATAGGAATGAGTTTCTCCTTTCCAGGGCACAGGAAAGGTAAGACATACCTGTACTCCCATATGACCGGAGTTATAAAAGACCGGAAATATTCAGGTATAGGGTATGAACTCAAACAGGCACAGATAAAGTGGGCAAAGGAGAATGGTTACGATCTCATTGCATGGACCTTTGATCCCCTGATGTCATTGAATGCCAATTTCAACATTGGAAAACTGGGTGCCTTTTCCAGAACATATCTCAGAAATTTCTACGGCGAGATGGAGGACCAGCTTAACCGTGGTATGCGCACAGACAGGCTTGTTGCCGAACTCTGGGTAAATTTTGGGATTGAAAATTCTTCCCATGATCCCTTATTCCTGAATACACCAGGATTGGATTTCAACCTGGACCCGGCGGAATATACTGATGGAAGGGCTTTGGGGCTGTATATACCCGAAGATTTTGTGGCTTTGAAACTCAATGACCTGAAATCTGCAAGATATGTAAGGGAGAAAAGCTGTAGCGTGCTGGAAACTGTTTTTAAAGAGGGTTATTGGATCACAGATTACCGAAGAGTTCCCAAACCCCACTACATTATGAGAAAACTAACTGATATAAGGGAAAGTATTAGAGAAAACTTATTTTCTTAGGCAATTTTTCAATTAACATTTTACATATGGCCAGATGATACTTTTTTTGATCTGCAAACCGTATATTTCACTGAGCAGCCCCATAACTTCCATTGCCAATGATGAGAACGGCATAAATAGAAAGAAGAAATTAGTATTGTCGATTCAATGGAAGCTTCCTCAGGATCAAAAATATTGGATAGGCTTGACAACAGCAAAGCCGGAAGGTTTTACTGGCTTCTGACCTTACTTGCTACAATTGGAGGTTTTCTCTTCGGTTACGATACAACAAACATTGCCATAGTTGAAGTTTTTCTCCCAAAATCCTTCATATCCTCAGCAACAAATCCGTTCATAACCGGTTATCTTTTTTCAGGTGTTTCCCTGGGTGCTGCGGCCGGATCACTTATTGCGGCTTCACTAATAGATCGTTATGGAAGGAAATCCATGCTTATTTTTGATGCGTTTCTTTACACACTGGGTGCAATCCTTTCTGCTGTCAGTATAGACCTGGTAATGCTTCTCATCTCCAGGACACTGATTGGAATTGCAGTTGGGGCGGATTCCGCAATAGCAACATCATACATCTCTGAATGGGCTCCGAAAAACAGGAGGGGAAGCCTGGGAATACTTCAGCAATGGATGATCACAGTTGGAATACTTGGCGCCTATATTATTGGGCTGGCTGTCCTCTATGGAATCCCTGCAAGTGCATACACACTTGACTGGAGAATACTTCTCGGAGTCGCAGCTGTTCCTGCTGCCATAGGTCTCGCATTCAGGTTTATAATGCCGGAGTCACCCAGATGGCTTGTAAACAAAGGTAAATACAAAGAGGCTGTGAAATCTTTTAAGACCCTGGGCATTGAAACAGACGAACGGGAACTTGGGAAGGAATATCCTGTTGACAGGGTAAAAAAGAAGCATCTCACGCCTGGAGTGAAGAGGGCCTTCCTGATCGTGGGTCTTTTCATGGTATTCCAGCAGATTACGGGCATAAACATACCTTTTTATTACGGACCTATAATAATAGAAAATCTTCACCTTTTTGCCAGGAACACGAGTCCTGTATTTTCAGAAATCTTTGTTGTGGAGGCAGCCTCAATTTTTGCAGTTGTAAACGTTGCAGCAACTTACATAGGCTTCAAACTCATAGACAGGGCAGGGAGGAGAAAGCTTGCCCTTATAGGCTATGGAGGTATGGCTCTCTTCGGCTTCATTGGGGCTATATTGAAATACGCCGGGCAGGATATAGGAATGCTGGTTGCCATTTCCATCTTTATTGTGTTTTTTGCCTTTGGAGTTGGCGGAACTGGATGGATAATACAGGGAGAATACTTCCCAACTGAGTACAGGGGAACACTGGCCTCCCTTATAGCATTTGTCGACTGGATCTCGAATTTTGCCATAGTGGAGATCTTCCCTTACATGAATGACACCATCCACATAGCAGGATCTCTGGTGGTATTTGCAATTTTATCTTTGGTGGCAGTAGCAGTATTCTACAGGATAATGCCTGTGACAATGGGAAAGTCTGTGGAAGAGATCACCTCAATGTTTGATTCTATTTCTGCGCATAAGGAGAAGAAGATCGAACGAAAAACATCCTGATGTTTTACAATTTCCCAATTTTACATAAATTTTGGTCATGCAACTTCTTGTGTTTTAATGTATGGAGATCTAAATTACAGCATCTGAAACACGGTGATATTTTCATGGAACCCTGTTTCTGCAACCCAGTGTCATTTTTTCCATGGGTGCAATATTTGAATCGATTCCTTAAGCTCTTGCATTGGTTAATTTGTGTTTGAAACAGTTCAATGTTTCTGACTTATGCCATCGTTCCTGGATCTTACCATATCGAATTTTTCTTTCCTGAGAGCAAACCGCCCGGCTTCAGATAGCTTTGTACCTCTTCAGTGTAACCTCATATATGTCACCCTGGGACCCAAGTGTATTAAGCAGTTCATCCACTTTATTCTGATCTATACCTAGATTTGATGATGCAATTACCAGATCTTCATACCTGCATCCCTTTCCGTCCGTATCATTGTTCTTTATGTAGTCAAGAACTGCCTGTTTGAACTCTGTCTCGTGGCTTTCAGGTCTTTTGGAAGACGATGAAAGAATGAGTTCCTCAAAGTTCTGAAAATCATAATCATGATATTTCTCCCTGGATCTTATTGCACACTGTGCCTCCTCTCTTGTGTAACCAAGCTGAGTAAGACTCTTTTCATCACTTTCTGGATTTTTCATGGCTTCTCTGATTGCGTACAGTTTTCTTCTTGCTATGTATTTCGTCTTGAGGTTCCAGAAATCAACGGTCTCCTGCGAAATCTTCCCAGTATATTCAGGATTTATGTTGAAATACATGGCACCTTCCGTGGTCTTGAAAGGATTTATTCTTCCCATTATGAAAACCATGTCGTTAACCTCAAGGGCATCTACCTCAGCCTTCTGTTCCTCCCTGAATTCACTCTGGAAGACGCTTACGTAGAATGAACCCACGGGATCTGATACAGTTATTTTTGTCATGTTCTCATCTGGAAATTTCTGAGTTACAGTTCCGGTAAGCATTATCCTTTTTACTCTGGTTCCCAGCGGGGTTACAACATAAGGCTTACCTTTCTCTTCCGGCTCCAGATCCTCGATTATCTTGCAGTCTTTCAGCTCTCTTGAAAATATCCATTTGGAGGGTTCTCTTTTCTGCATCATGCGAACTCAGCCTCCATCTGTCTGTCCATTTCAGAAATAATTGCCTCATTTATGGGTTCCAAACTTCTTATACGGAAACTGAGGCCAATCTGACCGTTACGGAAATCACCGGTAGCAAGAAATGCATGCCCCTGTATTGCTGTCTGAAGCTTCTGGAAAGCCTCTTTCTTGTTAAGTTTAACATTGTTGATTGAGAGTTCTTCCTCATTCATCCCAATAAGGGGGAGAAGAGCCTCTTTTCCGGCTGTTGCCTGCAC
>JAMCUD010000089.1 GCA_023379355.1 Thermoplasmatota archaeon | reverse complement strand
ATAAGTTCTACTAAGAGGGAGAAAGGCCACAACGGAGACAAGTTAAACAGAAAAATTATTTCTTATTTTGCAAACAAGATGGTTAACCTTTCGTTCCACCCCCAGGTAAGGGACGCCACATCCGGATTTCGGGTTTACTCTAAGAGGGCTTATAAGTTTCTTGCGCGCGAGGAGAACATCAAGTCAGGATATACCGGGCAGGTTGACATACTTGAGAGATTGATTACGCAGGGTTTCAAGTGTGCTGAATACCCCATAGCTTTCTCTCCCAGGCAGGCTGGGTCTTCAAAGCTCCGCATCAGGGACATGGTAGATTTTTTCCTTTTTGTCCTTCTCAAGGGGAATCTCATGAAATATGCGGCAGTAGGAATTTCAGGGGTTCTTGTTAATGAATTCGTGCTTTTCCTCCTGCATGGTTTTCATCCAATACTGGCGGATCTTGTTGCCATAGAGGTGTCAATCACCACCAATTTCTTCCTAAATGATCTCTGGACTTTCAGGAATAGAAGAAAGAAATATGGCATAGGAAGAAGATTCATACTCCATAACTTCTTCTCCTTTATTCCTGGCGCAGTGAATTTCATGTTCTATTTCTCGCTTTACCTTAGGGGCTTTGAGTACCTTGACGCAAATCTGCTTGGCATAATAGCGGCATACGTGGTCAGGTACATACTCTCAAGCTCCATTGTCTGGGGAGAGAACAACAGCGCAGTTGATGTCTCAGAGGAAATCGCAAGTTAGGGGCATGGTAATAAGATCATGCCACATATCCCTGACATGGAAGATGGGGTCTTTGATTTCACGGACCGGATGCTCGGTCTTGTTGCAGGGACTCTCTCCGTAAACTTCTCTATCTTCATACAATACGTCTGCGGATACTACTTCCTATTCTACATTCTTGTGCAGTGGTACCTCATATGCTCCGGTATTTTTCTCATCATATATTCCACCGTAGGGCATAGAAAATCAGACATTCCAGTCAGGACAGTAATAAGGCTTGTATTCACTCCAATTTCCATTATTTTAGTTATTCACGCTATCCTTGTTCCTCTGCAGGATGGGCTTTATTCAGATCTCATTATTGCGGCATCCATTTCATACATCGTTGAATCCATTTTTGACGACAGGATATTTCTCTTCATAAGATCCGGAAAAACAGGAATTTCAAGGATATCCGGCCCGCTTGTTGCTGGCATTCTTGCGGTTGCCGTATATCTCATAACAAGCCTGTCCGGGTACACCTATGCTGCTTTTGCAGTTCTGGCACTGTCTATCTTTCTGTCAGCCTATTCCTCCGTACGCCCTATTTCTCAGAGAATCCAATACGCCCCGATTATTGCAGGCATTATCGTTCTTGCAGCATCGGCAATTGCAGTAACGCAGGGCTTCATGACTGATGAACTACTTTACGACTTCCTGTCAGCCAGGGTTATTCTCCATGGTGGCAACCCATATCTAGTCACAAACCTGTCTGAATTTCTCAATACATATCATGTTCCCCTATCTGCCAGGACGTTCCTCACAGATGGCCAGTATGCATCGGGTTTCTATTATCCTGCACTTGCAGCCATAGCATTTATCCCATCTGTTTTTCTTCAATTCGATCCAAGAATTGAGATATTACTTTTCACAGCGGGGATTTTCATTGCCTTGTATCTAGCGACGGGGAGAAATTCCCCTGAAAACAGGCCACTGGTCATGGCGCTCTTCCTTCTAGCGGACATGGGCGCTGTTTTGTCTGCGGGCACCTCAATTGTAGATCCAATATGGGCCTTTTTCCTGACCCTTTCCTTCATGACAAGAAAGCGATCTTCAATGTCAGCAGTGCTGCTCGGTGCCTCTCTTGCCACAAAACAGCTATCATGGATATTTGTTCCATTCTATATGGTTTTCATCAAGCAGGAAAAGGACCTCAAGGAAACAGTGAAATATTTTTCAATTGCATTCCTAAGTTTTACGTTATTGAATATGCCATACATGATCATTTCTCCAGGGAAATGGTTTACGGCAATGATTTCACCTGAAATGCTCCAGTTCTTAGGGGCTGGGCAGGGCTTGGGGGCGTTGAGTTTTGCTGGCTTCCTCCCTCTTAGTAGAACTTATTTCATGGTTATTGCGGTGGCGGCGGGCCTTATCCTTCTGTGGCTGTACTGGCGATACCGGGGTCTAATGAAATATGCAATTGCGGCCATACCAATGATCATTATGTTCCTAAATTACAGGATGTTTCTCAATTATCTGATTTTCTGGCCTCTGGTCTCGGCTGTTTCTGTTAACGAGATGACGGCCGTACCTGAATCACAGGAAACTGCAGGAGCCTGGCACTATGGACCGGTGAACATAGGAAGGAAAGCCTTGGGTCCTATGGCAGTGGCGGTGATTCTGATAGTTGCAATAGGCGCAGGCCTTGCCCCGGTTATGCATGACAGCGGCAGCAGTTCTCTGTCAATCAGCAACGTGGATGTTATCACCTCGAGCGGAAATGTAACAGAAATTATGGTGCTTGCGACACCAAATTCATTTGGCGATAGCCTGCAGTTTCGTGTTTTCCCCAGCGAAGTGAACAGCCATACGTATCTCAGTGGTTCTCTCTGGAACCTAACAGCTTTTTCCGCGACGCAATCCGTATATCAGTACAAGCTGGTTCCCATGAACACTGAGCAGGAATTTCCAGCAGGCATGCCATTCCGCCTGGAAATTTACCGAGGTTCAGTAAATTATTTCATCAACATATCCGGCTAGAGATTACATCTCCCAGCAATGGAGACCACAATTGTGTAAATTCCTGGTCCTATGTTACAAAGTTAGAAGTATACATAAAGTGCCGTAATGGCGAATACTATGGCAATGATCATGATTCCGTAAATTGCGTAATCCCTTGACTTATATGCACCGGCTCCCTGAACAATGAGATTCGATTGGTTCCCAAAAGAGGTTGCAAAAGTGCATGATGATGCCATTGCTACGACGACTATTGCCTTGAGCGGATCAGGGAAGCCCATTGCAATGGGCCCCATGATCACAGCTGATCCAACGTTTCCAATGGTATTTGCCAAGAGTACAGTGATCCCAAACAACAGAAGCGTGGATCCAAAGATAAGGGTTGCAAGGTATGCAGATATCCCACTCCCGATTATGGCTGATCCAAGGACAAGGTACGTCCCAACAAATATAAGAATGGGCCACTGGACGTACCTGTACATGTGCTTCACGTTGACAGTTCGAGTAACAAGCATTATGATCAGGGCCGTGCCAAAGGATAGAACAAGGTTGAATCCTATGGATGCCAGTATGATTGCCACAGCAAGTGAGGCCATGCTTATGGCTCCCTTGGTAGGGTTAAATGCCCTGATCTCCCTCTGAGAGAGCGGGCCAAGTGCATTTTCAGAAATGAAGGCAGCAATATCCTGATCAGATCCTGAAAGCATTAGTACATCTCCTGGCTCAACAGTAATGGTGCGGAAGCGCCCGAATATGCGCTTTCCGTATGCGGAAATTCCGATGACAGAAATGTTGTAACGCCCAGCCTCCCGGATCTCGCTCAGTTGTTGACCTATGAGCCTTGATTCCGGCATCACGAAAACCTCCCTGATCGAAAGGTTTTCCGCACTGGAGCTTGGTATTGTTAGCTTGAGTCCCTTTATTCCGGAAAGAGTAGTCAGAGATTCTGGTCTGAGGCGTATCAGAAGGATGTCTCCATCGAAGATTACCCGCTGTCTCCAGCTGATCCTTCCCGGGTAAATGGCAACAATTCTAATCCCATATTCTCTTTCAAAATCGCTGATGGATTTTCCGATTGCCTCACTTTCCTTAAGAACGGCAACCTCCGTAAGATACTCACCCGTTTTGAACTCTTCAATAGTAGATATTTTCCTAGTTCGGTTGGGGATAAAATGAGATATAAGTAAGGCTGCAGGAATCCCGGCAAGCACTATGAATAACCCCGGATTGGAAAACTGGAAAAAGGGAAGAAAATGTCCTGTTTCGGTGTACCACAGGTCATACAGGATAACATTGGACGACGTACTTGCAACTGTATACCGCCCCCCGAGGACAGCAATATAAGCAAACGGCAGGAGATACTTAGATGGAGATTTCTTCTGCTTGTCGGCAATGAAGTAACTCAGGGGTATCATCATCAGAGTGAGAGCCACATCGCTCATGAAACCAGATAAAAGACCGACAATGAGAAAAAGGAGCGCAAGCATTAATGTCTCATTCTTTACCTTCTTGGAGATAATTTCGGCAAATTTGTCTATTATTCCGGAATCAGATATGGTCTTGCTTACTATCATCACCATTCCCAGCAAGATAACCGGCAGGCTACCTATTTCCAGTGTTATTGTTGAAACCTTTGTTATGCCAAAAAGAAGAAGAACAAAGACAGCGCCAATACCTACAATATCGTACCTTATTCTATTGGATACAAGCAGGAATTATTGAAACAATGAATACAGTAATGACTATGATGGATTCGTCTGACAGCATTAGGCTATCCTTAACTGGAAGTTTAGTGTGTTATAAACATTATGTAGTTTTAATGAGGCACTGTCATTTTTCTGTATCGCAGGGAAATGGGTAGAATAGTGCCTGGCCTTATGCTCAAGAAAAGTCTGACATAGTTTCAAAACAATTGTGATAAAATAATATCTTTCAGTAAGATTTTATCCGAGCGTGAATCTATTCATCTTCAGGCGTGATTTGAGGCTAACTGACAACACTGCTCTTCTGGCAGCAATGAATTCCGGTGAAACGCTCCCTATGTTTATTCTCGATCCAGCCCAGATTGATCAGAATCCATACTTTAACGAAAGATCAAGAGACTTCATGATCAATTCATTGAATGCAGTCCGTAATGCTTTAAGGAGGAACGGCAGTGATATACTCATACTCAGGGGAGACCCCGCAGTTGTCGTTCAAGATACCATAAGGAGCTTTTCCATTGAGAGGATATTTTTTAACAGAGATTACACACCATTTTCCAAACGAAGGGACTCTTCCATAGTCAGAGCCGCTCAAAAGCTGGGAGTTGGCGTTGAGATGCATGATGATTATCTACTTGCAGATCCGGAAATCAAATCAGAGAAGGGGACTCCTTATACAAATTTCACATCATTTTACCGAAAAGCCTTGAAAACTGGCTTTCGGAATCCAGTCACTGGCATTCTTCTCAAGAATTTATGTGCGATACCGGATGGGAATCAAGATTTTGAGAAGGTTCATTCTGGCGGAACAGAAGAGGGTAGAAGTATACTCGACACCTTCGTGAATGAGAACAAAAATGCCTATGCAAATTATGCCAACAGCAAGGTATCTTATTTTAATTCCCGCCTCTCACCGCACATCAAGTTCGGAACACTGTCGATACGCGAAGTAGCGACTGCGTTCAGCACTCTTCCTAATGGAACTTCTCTCTTAAGGCAACTCTACTGGAGGGATTTCTTTCTCTATTTGCTGCATCATTTCCCATACGCAATAAAACAGTCTTTCAACAAAAAACTCAGCCAGTTTGCGTGGCGAAACGAAAGACCCCTGATAGAAGCCTGGAAGAAAGGGAGAACAGGTTTTCCAATCATTGACGCCGCGATGCGGGACCTGAATGAAACTGGCTACATCAACAACAGAATGCGACTTATCGTATCATCGTTCCTGGTCAAGGATCTGCATACGGACTGGCGCATTGGGGAACACTATTTTGCCACAAAGCTGGTTGATTATGATCCCGCCTCCAATAACGGTAACTGGCAGTGGGTTGCTTCCACCGGAGTCGATCCGAGGGGTGGATTCAGGACCTTCAATCCTTGGCTTCAGCAGAGGCGTTACGATCCGGAATGCAGCTACATAAGGAGAAACGTATCTGAACTTGCTGAGGTTGAACCTTACGTTATCCACAATATACAGCATTTTAAGGTTAAGGATTATCCAGATCCAATTGTTGATCATGTGGCTGCAGCAAGGGAATTCAGGGAAATGTATCTTCACGG
>JAMCUD010000088.1 GCA_023379355.1 Thermoplasmatota archaeon | reverse complement strand
CTTGTATTCCATTATTATTCCCGGCATTGTGTCTTTCCTTACCCTCCTCAGGCTTTCTATGAGACTGATGGGTTCCCTTGATCTTGAGTAAGGGAATTTTTCCCTGTAAAGATTTTTTCCGTAAATATCATCCACAACAGTCAAATTCTCAAAAACTCCCTGATCATTATTTCCCCATAAGATGAATAATAACTTTCAGGATGGAATTGCATGCCATAAATCCGCAAGTCCCTGCTGTGGAACGCCATTATTGTGCCATCAGACTCTGAAACGGCATCCACAATTATCTTTGGGTTTGGGGTAATGGCAAGGGAATGGTATCTTACCGCCGAGAATTCATCCGGGACATGGCTTAGTACTCCTCCGCGAAAATTACGGATGTTGTCAACTTCACCGTGATAAATCCTTTCTGTCCTGTATATGGTTGAACCAAGGCTGTAGGCAAGAAGCTGGTGTCCAAAGCATATGCCGAGAATCTTCCTAAATTTTCCCCTCTTGATTAGATCAAGTGTTATCCCCCTATCTCTTTCATTCACAGGAGTCCCCGGTCCCGGAGATATAACCAGAGTGTCATACTTTTCTAGGATCGGTGCGTTTACTTCGCTGTCATTTTCAATTACGTCAACACACTCTCCATTGCGTTCCAGCAGATCTACCACGTTATAAACAAAGGAATCATGGTTATCAATCATCAGGACTGTCATGTTTTCACTCCAGAAACAACTGTACCTGCCTTGGCAAGTATCTCTTCAACCTCCCTATCCGGGTCAGAATCCTTTACAATGCCAGCTCCTGCCTGTGTATAGGTACCATCCGGTGAGGAGAATAAGGTCCTGATGCCCAGCGCAATATCAGCCATACGGGGACCTACGATACCTATGCCTCCTGCATAACCACCTCTCGGTGCAGTCTCAAAACTGTCTATTGTCTCTATTGCCCTAAGTTTTGGAGCTCCGCTCACTGTTCCGGCCGGAAAGACGCTTTTCAGAGTGTCAAGTGGTGTTATCCCCTCCCTTGATCTTGATTGAACCATGCTAACAAGGTGTACCACTGATGAGAATTCCTCAGGAAACATATCCATGGTTACATTGACACTACCGGTCTGGCTTATCCTGGCCAAATCATTCCTGGCAAGGTCGACCAGCATCCTGTGTTCGCATGTCTCCTTCTGGTCTGTAATCAGATCCTGGATAAGGCCCTCGCCAGAATCTGCACTCCTTCTGGGCCTTGTGCCAGCTATTGGGCTTATTAACAGTTCTCTCCCGGTTTGCCTGAAAATATTTTCAGGAGAACTTCCAACAATGCGGAAATCGCCGAAAGAATAGTAGTAAACGTAGCGCGATCTGTCGTTTATCAGGAAATGTCTGGTAAGATCATACAGTGAAATTCGCTGCGACAACGGAAATCCGCAGGATATTACTGCCTGAAGCATTTCTCCATCCCTGATCAAATCCCTGACCTCACCAATTGAAGATGTGAGCCTTCTCCTCTCTTCGGGCGCTATCTCAGGTCTGCTTTTTGCTGGAGTGCTGATTTCCTCTGGCCTTGAAAAGTATGATAATTCGACGCTGTTCGGCATGAGCAGCGAATAGTGAGGCCACCGTGACTGGTGTTTCAGACTGTAGTTAAAAATGTTCTGCAAATAGTCATATGATATGAAGACAGGATAGAAAGGCCCATAATCCGGCGGAAACATTCCCCTTGCTGATTCCACCTCCCTCAGTGTATCAGAGGGAATGGGTCCCTTTCCTGACACTGGTGCTGAGTCTGAAGTCATCAGTAGTTCCCTTCCGACCCTTCTCTGCGGATCAGAGAAGCTGCAGAAATAGGCAAAGTCTGAATTTCTGGATTCCAGTTCAGGGATACGTCTGAACAGTTCTGGTCTCATTCCTGAACACCTCCATAAATCTCCTTACAGCTATTGGATCCTTTTTACCGGGATACAGTTCCAGACGGCTGCTCGCATCAACAAATCCAGGTTTCATAGCCAGAACCTGGTGAATGTTTTCAGGGGATATCTTGCCGGCTATGCCTATCCTATGATCTCCTATGATCTGGTGATCATTGCCAATGGCCTCCGAAACAGGAATTCCGGTATCTATGAGTGCAAAAGCCGCGCCCTGGTTCAGTAGTTGCCGGGCCTCCCCAATGGCCTCGTTAATATTACTGTTCAGAACAACAGAAATCACCCGCTTTCCAGTGCGACGAATCACATTACTAATTTCCGGTCCGCCGTGCGTGAAATGCAGCTGAACAAAATCCTCTTCGGAAGTCTTGAAAATGACGCTTTCCATGTCGGTGTGCACAGTTGCAACAGTAGCCCCGATTTCTTTCAGTTTATTCACGAGATCGACGCTTCCCATTCTTGGGGAGAGGGGAGAAAGTACCACGCCCAGCATCCCCACCCCGAGTTCCAGCGACATGACTCCGTCCTCAATGTTAGTGATACCGCAAATTTTGGCAAAGGGAATTTCAGGCATTTTGCATTACCTTCCTGAAATGTTCATATGCCTCTCCTGATGTTATGAAGTTTATCGCCTCCCTGAAGTGATGTTTTATATCAAGATCCCCGGTGGCTGCAGACATTGCTGCCGCTGCGTTCAAAGAGATGAATTCCGCGCTTCTTGAATCGATCCCCTTAAGCCCGTCTACCGCAATCTGGAACGACTTTTCAGGAACTGGCGTGGTAATGGCTTCCAGAGGAATCCTGTGCCCAAGGATCTCCTCAGGGTTTAACCGGAAGCGTGTAATCCTGCCATCCCTGACATGAGCTACCACACATTCAGAATATGGGGATACCTCATCCATACCATCCATTGAGTGGATGGTGAAGCCATCTTTGCCAGTTGCAACCATGTACTGGGCGTAAAGCTCCTGAATCTGTGGGCTGGCTGCACCTAGCATTACTTTTTCCGGAGACGCCGGATTTGTTACTGGACCAAGGTAGTTCATAATTGTCCTGCGCTGGATCTTCTTCCTTGCCTCTGCAAATCTGGCAAAACTTTCATTGTACATGGGGGCAAGTATGAATGCAAACCTGTACTTTGCTGCCCTTCGCTTCAGCTCCACCGAATCCATTGTAAAATCATAACCGTAAAATTTCAGAAAATCGGCACTTCCCTTCTTATTGGATGATCCGAAATTTCCATGCTTCACGACCGTATACCCCAGCCCAGAAACCACAATTGAGGCTGCAGTGCTGACATTGATTGTATTTAATCCGTCCCCCCCTGTTCCAACTATATCCATGCAGTTATGGACAGGAGGTAGCCTTGCACGGGAGAGAACGGCCTCAGTAAATCCGGCAAGCTGGGATCCAGTTATACTCTCCGGATCAATATCCCTGAGAAATTTCTCCCTCTCCTCATCGCTGTCGGTTTCAATGGCATAGTGAAACTGCAACCTGGCATATCTCACTACATCGCTTTCCTGGCCAGAACCAGTGCCGATCATCCAGCAGCCACCTCACTTAGCTCCCTTTGCAACTGAACGAAACCCTCAGTGTCGCCATTCGTTATCATGGGGATGATCAACGTTCCAATTGCCACACCGTCTGAACCGAGATTCAGTATTTCCCTGACCTGTCCCATGTTCCTTATTCCAAAGCCAAAATTTACTTCCCTGTCAGGAAGGAGTTCTCTTATTCTGGCAGATACTTCCACGAGATCGTAGGGAATCTCAATGCCAGTTGATGGCTGCAGTCCGTAATAAATCCAGGAGTTTGTCATTCCGCTGATTCTGGAGACTATTGCATCAGGCGTTGCTGGATTGAAGAAAGGGATAAATTCAAGTTTCCTCTGAACTGATGCTATTGTTGACTCCGCCTTCCCGGCATAATCCACAAGAAGATCCGGAATCAGCAGTCCGGAAAAGCCGGCAGCATCCAGGTCGTCAATGAAGGTTTCTCCCCTTTCAATGAAATCGTCATAATAGGCGAGCAGGTAAGGTTTAACTCCCTTATGGGTGAGTATCTTACCGTATTCCTCCAGGTGGGAGAAATCAAAGTTCTTAAGTGCATAGCTATGGGTTTTCCTTATATGGGGCCCGTCGTAGACCGGATTCCTGGAGGGTAAACCAATCTCCACATATTTAACAACCTCACCATCAATGGCCCTTATGAACGGAAGCAGTTCCTCATGATCAGGATAGGAGGATGTGAAATAGAAAATGGTCTTCCTGGTCATTTATCATCCCTGAAGATGGAGAGATCCAGCAGTCCGTGACCGCTAACGTTCACAACTATGGTCTTTTTCTCCTGCCTATGTTTTCTGACATAGTCAATTGCAGATGCTAGAGCATGTCCAGACTCGGGGGCCGCAACAATACCCTGAGTCTGCGAAAATACCTTCAGTGCCTGAATGACATGACCCTCATCCTCGTCCCTTGTTGCCACTCTGCCAGTCTTTACCAGCATGGACAGTGAGGGGGCAGCTCCATGGTATCTCAGTCCGCCGGCATATATTTTCTCAGGCATGAAGTCAGCACCCAGTGAATACATCTTCACCGAAGGCAGGATTCTGGCAGTATCAACGTAATCATACTTATATTCCCCTTGTGAGAACTTTGGGACCTCTGCTGCTGTGGAGGCTATTACCTCAACTTCCTTGAACTTCTTCATGAGTGGGAAGGAAAAGCCACCAAAATTGCTACCCCCTCCTACACAGCCAATGAGCACGTCGGGTGCCTCACCGGCTATTTCCAGTTGTTTCTCGGTCTCCAGGCCAATGATGCTCTGGTGTGTGAGTACAGAATTGAAAACACTTCCGACCAGATACCTCAGATCGTGATCAAGAGCATATTCAACTGCTTCCCCAATGCCTATGCCCAGGGAACCTGGATGATCAGGATTGTGCTTGAGAAGCATTCTCCCAAACCTGGTTTCATCAGAGGGGCTTGGAGATACGGTGCCGCCATAGAGTTCCATTATCTTCTTTCTAAGGGGCTTTTGCTGGTAGCTTATCCTGACCATGAAGACCTTGGCCTTGATTCCAGCAAAGGATGCCGCCACGCTTGTGGCAGTGCCCCATTGTCCTGCTCCCGTTTCCGTTACAACCTTCTCGACACCCTCCCTTGAGGCATAAATGGCCTGGGGAACGGCGGTGTTGATCTTGTGTGATCCCGTTACGGTTGCCCCTTCATACTTGAAGTATATCTTACCGGAATAATCGAGAAACCTCTCAAGGCCGCGTGCCCTAACAAGAGGGGTGGGCCGGCCTATTTGCTCATATATCTCCCTGATGTCGTCAGGTATCTTCATGTATCTCTGGAACGTGAATTCCTGCCTCAGAACCTCCTTGGGAAGAATTTTATTAAGCAATTCTATGGACGATCTTTCGGTTTCGTTATCTCTCGGTGGGGGGAGCTGTTCCGGAAGATCGGGTACAACGTTGTACCAGTTTTCTGGAATCACTTCCTTTTCCTGTGATGAAAGCATACTGATTGGCATCAATGTATAATATATAAACGTTAATGCTTATTATCCATCAATGCACTAAATAAAGCATACTTTTTCTATGGGCAACGATCAGGATAGGCAGTTAGGCATGACATCATTGTGAGTCGGGCTTGCGGGCTACGTGAAGGACTATGGATCCAAAAAGAAGTTTTCTAATCCCTACAATGCTAAAACCTGCAGTTTGAATCTTTCCGGTTATGGTATCTGGGGTATGGAATCTCTTAACGGATTCAGCAAGGTAACTGTAAGATTTGGAATGCGTAATCATGTTGCCGAAGGGAGGAACAATGTGATAAAAATAAATGCCAAAGAGAAGACTGAACCCAGGGGCCCTGGGATTGTAAATATCCAGGTAGCTTATCCTGA
>JAMCUD010000087.1 GCA_023379355.1 Thermoplasmatota archaeon | reverse complement strand
CCGAAGGCTCTGCCTCGATGATTTTCCTCAAGAGGTCTGGCCTGCCCCTGAAGTCAGGTATAAGAACTTCGACGTTCTCAACATCTTTTTTAACTCTCATTATAACCCTGGCAAAATGTTCTGCACCCTGATCCGGCAGATCGTCCCTGTCAACGGAAGTTATCACCACATAAGATAGGCCCATGCTTCTCGCAGCCTCGCTTACCTTTTCGGGCTCCAGGGGGTCAAGCGGCTGCATATGCCCGTGAGTGACAGCACAAAATCTGCATCCCCGGGAACAGTTGCTTCCCATTATCATGAAGGTAGCTGTGCCTGAATCCCAGCACTCTGCGATATTGGGGCACCTAGCCTCCTCACAGACTGTATGCAGGGTAAGATTGTGAATATCGCGCCTGATCCTCAGGTAGTTTTCTCCAGAGGGGATATTGACCTTGACATATTCCGGTCTCACACTCCAAGATGTAAAGATTATATTCATAGATATCGTTCAAAAAATACCGAAAATGAATCCATAGCTCAACAGCACTGCTAAATACATGAAATTAATGGTGAAGCCCCTCTATGGAAGCATATCATCGCTGGTCCACTATGGCTTCAGGGCAGAAACCGTCATAGAAAACACAGATGTAAGTGAGAAGATCCTTTGGGGAATCGTCGCCCCACTTTGATATTACATGGGATAACGATCTGAGCTTCCCAACAGTAAGGAAGTTTATCACTCTTGATGAAAAGCTGCTGCCGGATTCTGTCAGGCTAACCTTGATTCTTAGGTCAGAATCAGGAAATCTGGTCAGAGCCCCGCCTGTCTTTCTAACGTGAAAGATCTCCCTGTTCTGCATAACAAAACCACTTATGAAATCTGACTTGGGCCCATACTTGGTCCTAACGAACTTTATGTCAGAATTAATGCCACATTCCCCCTCTGCCATGAATGCGAGCATGTTCAGCCTTGTCAAATCTAGTGGCTTCTGGCAAAGAGCATTATGAAGGCGCAATATCACAAGGATAAGCTCGCTTCCTGTGAGATCCAATCTGGAACCGGCTGTGGCGAGAGAATAATCAGGGCTGCTCATCCTTCAATCAACATTGAATGCGCTGGGGGTTAGTAATCAATTTTCATTGTTGGTGTGCATGGAAGAACTTCACATTAAATGGGAATGGCGACTTCAGCTTGCAGTGAGGCCGACAGCAAGATTGCCTGCAAAATCGCCATTTGGAACCTTCACGGTAAAATAAATTGTCACCGCATGGCCTGGTTGAACTTGCACCGGAATGTCTGGCGAGGCTGATATCAGCGAGAAACCTGGAGTTTCCGCATTGATTCCAGTAATTTCATGCACTGAGTTTCCCATGTTCACAAGGCGAACGGAAAAGCTGTGGTCAGATCCTGAAGATATTGTATGGACATTTTCCTGGATGTAGAAGACTGACGGCCCAAAATAATTGGATCCGGACTGGTATGATAGATTCACTTGCAGCCACATCACATTAACGGTTCCGGAACTTTCCATGCCTGTCCCCACAAAAATTGCAGAAACAGCTATTGCGACAGCTATTACTGCAACAGTCATTCTCTTCCTGTTTCTCCTGAATTCAGGGGTATAGTCAGTTTCTATTGGCTGCACTTAAGGAGAAAGACGTTGAGGTTATACAAATTTATCCCATGGAAACCGGAACATGAGCTCTCAGCGGGCAAAGCAAGTGGCGGAGAAGAGATTCATTGCACCATGGGTACCCATGCCGCATGGGGGTCTCTGGCGAAAATTAATACTGAAATCCCAATAACCTCAAGCATGGCGGGCCCAATAACAAGCTCAACCCTGGTTTACATCAGCAATACTGAGCTCATTGTGGACTATGTTCTCTCATTCACCATAGTCCCTTTCGTTCTCTACTGGTGGTACAGGTCATACAGCAAGATGGGGATAACCTTCCAAAAAATGCTGGACTATGGCATTCACAATGGCCCGCGAATGGCAAAGCAGATACTAACCTACGGTTTTTTCCACAGGAAGAACCTGAAGAACAGGTACGCAGGGATCATGCATTTCCTGATCTCTTGGGGAATCCTTATACTGTTCATAGCCACTGCACTGATTTTCCTTTCCCATGACATACTTAAGCCTACGATACACCAGGGAATACTGGTTGGCGACTTCTACCTTAATTTTGAAGTCTGGGCAAACCTGGGAGGCCTGATGCTGATAGTTGGCATCATAATGGCATTTGCAAGAAGGCTCCACAAGAAAGTCAGGCTAGACACGAAGAATGAAGATTACGTGATCCTTTCGGGGCTTCTCATTATGGCTCTAGAGGGCTTTTTCCTAGGGGGGCTGAAAATATACCTGTTCAGGCAACCCTTCGATGTCTACAGGTTTCTGGAATGGCCCATCAGCTACATTTTCCAGGGCTTCTCTGTTGGCTTTACCAGCGGAGTAGAGCTTTACCGCATCATGTGGATGGTCCATGTGGTAACGGGTTTCTTGCTCGCTGCCTATCTTCCATTCTCCAAGCTCTCCCATATGGCACTTGCGATGGTCATGATAGGCGAGAAGAAGATAAAGAAGAGGGGAGAGCTGCCAACACCCTTTATACTCGCAGATGCGCTGGCAACTGGCAACTTCGATTTCAAGGTAGGCGTAAAGGACATATCTGAACTCTCATCTCTGCAGAAAATAGATGCTCTGGCATGCACAGACTGCGGAAGGTGCGAAAGGGCATGCCCAGCAGTAATGGCTGGAACTGATCTCAGCCCAAGGGCCGTGGTACAGAATATAAAAAAGAATATCTACAACGGAGGTGAAATGACCCAGCTGGTATTATCAGAGAATGCCGCATGGTCATGCACCACATGCCAGGCCTGTGTGGAAGAGTGCCCGGTGCTCATAGAGCCTTTCTCCTTCATTATGGATGTTCGCAAGAATCTAGTAATGGAGAACAGGTTCAGCAAGCAGGCAGGCAGCTATTTCAATAATCTCACAAATACGCAAAACCCATTTGGGAACAGCCCCTCAGATAGGGATGCCTTACTGGACGTGGCGCCAAAATACTGTGAAGAGTCAGAATATCTCTACTGGGTTGGCTGCATGGGTGCATTTGATCCAAGGGACAACAAAACTGCAAGAACCATTCTAGGGCTTCTTAACAAGGCTGGTGTGAAGTACGGCATCCTGGGTTCAGAGGAAAAGTGCGTCGGAGAGACTGCCAGGCGTATGGGAGAGGAGGGGCGTTTCCAGGAGCTGGTGATGCAAAATGTGGAAACTCTGAATGGCCACGGTGTTAAGAAGATAATAACAGCATGCCCCCACTGTTATAACACATTTAAGAATGAATATCCAAGGTTCGGCCTGAAAGCCGAGGTTATGCACCACAGCGAATTCCTGGCTGACCTGGTGAAGGATGGCAAGCTTAAGGTAAGAAATAGCCAGGAAACTGTCACGCTCCATGATCCATGCTACCTGGGAAGAGTCAATGGCAAGTATGATGACACCCGTTTGATTGTTGCATCCTCATCAAACCTGAAGGAGATGGAGCGTTCAAGGGAAAACAGTTTTTGCTGCGGGGCTGGTGGCGGGAATTACTGGTACAAGGTGGAAAGCCAGGACTCAATCAGCCAGATCAGGATGAAACAGGCTCTTGAAACGGGAGCCAGGAAGCTGGCAGTTGCATGCCCATTCTGCATGCCCATGATGGAGGATGCATCCAGGACACTGAACGTACAGGATCAGATTGCCGTGAAGGATATAGCTGAAATAATAAGCGAGAATCTGGTGGAATAAAGAAATAAAATATATAGGTAATATACACTATATATACATATTGAATACATTATATATTATTTGCATCATCCTTATACTGCTATTATCAATTCATCCACTGGTATGAATACCGAAAAAGACACGGATCTGATAGAATCAATAAATGAAGCCAAGACGACTGGCTTTCACTATAAGACATGGCTCATATCAGGACTCGGTTTCTTTACAGACGCCTATGATCTTTTTATTATTGGCGTAGTAACAAGCATCCTTGTCCTGTCAGGGTGGAACAAATTCTCAACCCTGGAAACATCACTGCTGGACTCTACAGCACTCCTTTCTGCAGTCATAGGGGCGCTTATATTTGGCAGACTCCTTGACAAGCTCGGGAGGAAGGCAATTTATGGCATTGAACTCATAATTTTGGTTGCAGGGGCACTGGGTAGCGCCTTCCTCACCCCAATAAACGGAGTTTACATACTTATAATCTGGAGATTTATCCTTGGTATAGGTATAGGCGGAGATTATGCAACGAGCTCAACAATAATGGCAGAATATTCCAATACAAAGAGCAGGGGAAAGCTTGTGGGAATGGTGTTTTCCATGCAGTCGCTAGGCCTTCTGGCTGGACCACTCGTTTCACTTGGGCTTATCTATTCCGGGATAAGTCTTTCACTTGTGTGGAAACTTCTGCTTGCATTCGGAGCAATTCCTGCAATAGCGGTGATCTATTTCAGGCGCAGGATGCCTGAGACGCCAAGATACCTCCTCAGGGTCAAGGGCGATGCAAAGGCCGCCACAAACAACTGGAAAAGGTACACAGGATTGAACGCCACTGCCGACGCCTCAACTGAGACAGTCAGGGAGTCCTGGACACAGATACTCAAACAGAGAAGGTTCATTCTGACACTCCTCGGCACAGCCGGGTCATGGTTCCTAATGGACTGGGCGCTTTACGGAAACTCCATAATGTCAAGCTCCATGCTGTCGGTTCTGGTCCCGTCATCAGTCACTGGCCTGCACCATCTCATAAGAACCACAGAATATTCAGCTCTCATATTTGGCGTAGCCGCTTTCCCAGGTTACTGGATTGCTACTTTCACCATAGACAGAATAGGGAGGAAGCTGATCCAGTCAATAGGATTTGCTGCAATGGCCGTTAGCTTTGGCATACTCGGGATATTCCATCAGCTGCTGTCAGCATCATATGTTGCCCAGTTCCTTACTGTGTATGGAATAAGTTACTTCTTCATAGAATTCGGGCCTAACGTAACAACGTTCATATACCCACCTGAAGTATTTCCAACAAAGGTCAGAGGCTTTGGTTCCGGAGCATCTGCTGCTGGAGGAAAGACCGGCGCTTTCATAGGAACATTCCTAAATGCCATCATTCTTGCATCCTCCATAGGGGAGTCAGGCCTTTTCCTTATCCTGGCACTGCTATCAGTCATAGGGTTGATATTCACAGTTGTCCTGCTTCCAGAACCCAAAAGGATCGATCTGGACGAGATTTCAGGTGAAAACTCCCTGCTCTCCGGGCCTCAAAACCCTGTTAACACCGGCATGAAGCAGCACTAAATCATTTTTTTCCAGCACAATTTTTACTTTCTCTATGAATTTTTTTTACTACCAAAAATTATGGCAAGTCATCCTGTTGGAACTTTCTGGAATTCAGGCAGCTATGGATATATTTTAAGTTCCTGAACATCAAGGTAGAAGGGTTATATTGCAGCTAAATAATTCGAATGAGGTCAGACTTGGCGGTGATCACCAGCCAGCAGAAAGGGAAGGTCTGGCATCAGGTGAAAGCAAGAATATTCCACCTTCCTGCAAGCCAGTCCCTACAGGGGCCACTCCCGTGGTTGACATAAACAGGTGCGAGGCTAAGGGTGAATGTGTCAGGGTATGTCCCTACGATGTCTTTGAAATTAGAGTGCTTGGGTCCAACGAAAGGTCCCAGTTGACACTTGCAGGGAAAATAAAGTCCAGGGTTCATGGAAACAGAAAAGCATTCGTGGTGAGGGGTTATGCCTGCCACAGCTGCGGACTGTGCGTAACAGAATGCCCCGAATCTGCAATCAAGCTCGTGGCCAGGCATCAGGTTGAGTAAACACTAGTGCTCCTTAGCTGACGATATAGGGCGGGAACACCACTAACCCTGACGCGCGGATGAAGCGCCCATATGGATGAGAATGGTGTTAATTTATGCACAGGGACAGGGTGGCTTTATGCCGAATAAGCTACCGGAAAGGTATGGGTATATGGAATAATGACTTCGGGACTATGAAGTGTTGCTCATAAAACAGAACTACGTCCGCCTGCAACGTATGAATGTCAGTGGGGCTCATTTGTCGGATTCTTGTATCATTTCATATGAGATGAGATTCCGGAAAGGTCTTGGAAATCGGAATAGGGAGAGGATGAGTAACATTTGCACCTAGGGGATGCATCTTGGGATGGAAACCAACTGGCTTAAGATTAACCACACAGTGGAATATGATCAGAAAAATGACGGTAGAAAAATGTTTAGAGTTTTAGGTTCCCTTAAGATGAAAGTTTTTCCAGGGACAGATTCTTTGTCTCCTCCCCAATGAACATCGTTATGAGGAAACCAGCAAGGCCTACAGCAAAGAGGAGCATTTCCATTGGCAGTATTCCGTATAGCTTCAGCGTTATCGGGAAGACAACGGCAGAAATTATGGCTCCAACCCTGCTTATGGCTGTCCCTGCGCCAAGGGCTGTAGTCCTGATCCTTGTGGGGAAGAGTTCACTTACAAAGATACCCGTTGTCTCTCCGGTTCCGCCCGC
>JAMCUD010000086.1 GCA_023379355.1 Thermoplasmatota archaeon | reverse complement strand
ATTTCCATGAAGGATCTTGCGAAAGAACTGAAGGTATCAGTACCTTCCCTGTCCGATGTTCTGAGGAGAGGGACGAGAAAGATTGTTAAGGATTATGTTGAGAACCATCTGTGATATTCTCTGGTCACTTGTATGAGTATGAAGTGTTTGGAATAAATATTGATCAATCAGTTTTTCAATAAAAACTATTAAGGGATAAGTCACTCAGGTATTTGCCCTGAATCAAACAAGGAGGAAAATAAATGCCGGATCAGGTAAATGATGAATCATTGCGGGTATTGCGTTCTGTATTCTATGACCTTTTTGATTCGGTGATCTATGCACGCAGAGCTTCTGATGCCTCAAAGGACCTAGAGGGCCTCCGGGCTGGTGAGAATGACAGAAAAAAAAGGGTTGACCAGCTGCAGTCCGATCTCGTTGGCCTTATCAATGTATACAGCCAGGAGGAGAAGAGCGCATTCTTCCAGGGGATAAAAGAGACCCTGATGAAGTTCATATCCGCTACCCTTGATGATTTCAAGAAAAAAATAGCCCCCTCTAACAGTGATCAGATTACAGCAAAGGAGGAGGAAGTTAAAGCATACAGGGCAAAGAGCATAAGGGCCATCGAGGTATTTCTTTCAAGAAATTATATCCCTGTCAATGATAGTGAGGTGTCCCTCAAATTCCAGAATGGTGGTTATGAGTGCCGATATCGTGCAAACTGTCCAAAGGATCTGGAATATGAGTTCCTTCTGGATACGTCCGAGGTGGAATTCCTCAAATCCAGGCTGTTCCCCTCATCCTTTCAGAAGGGGATAAGAGTTCCAGTGAGACTCGGCAAAAGCTGGATGAGCAAGGATCCTGTCCCCGATTTTGAGCGCCTTGACGAGTACTACATATCATCCTCCAATCTTTCAAGTGGAGACCTGTTCATCAAACTGACACATGATGAGGCTGGTTCTGAGATCAGGATACACCAGACAAATGCTGATGTAAGCTCCTTTCTGGAAGTTGAATACCAGGACTCATTGGGCAAAGTTTCTGTAACATCTGAACCGGCCCTGAATGGGAACCTGGAAAGAGATGGCATACTCACAATCTGCAGGCAGATGAGAAACAGCCTTGAGATGCTTAAGGAGAAGAAGCTGCGCATATCCTCCCTTGTCCTGAGGGAGACCAATGTGCTGGAAACCCAGAATTATTCTTCCCTTATCACAACCATAGTTGAGATCCTTCTGCCTTCAATAAAGGATGCATTCGCAGCTGTGATATCTGGCTCTCTTAAACCTTCGGATCAGCAGATCATATCAAAGGATCAGATACTGGACAGGCTCAAGTTTGTTCCAGATATAGCACCGGCCATCACGGCAATGTTCGGCTTTCAGGGATTGCTTGATGGAATGGGAATAAATTGAGATAAAGCCATATGGGAAAATATACTGTTTTCTATGATGAATACTGCCCTTTCTGCAACTTTTCAGTGAGGATCCTAAGAAGGTTCGATGTTCTGCACAGGATGATTTTTCAGGGAATGGTGGAATACTCAAAGAAAAACAGGATTTCTGTGGATGACATGATGAACTCCGGCATACAGGTGCAGACCCCTGATGGAAAGAAATACTTCCGGATGAGGGCCATTGCCCTGATAACATTGCGGTCTCCGCCTCTTTTCCTTCTCTCCCTTGCGGCAGATTTCCTCATCATTGCAGGACTTGGAGAGAGTTTCTATGAGCTTGTGGCCAGCAGAAGATACAGTATCCCCATACCAGGAAATCATGTTTTAAGGAAGCATTAGAGGGCCTGTTTCATTGGGTAACTTTTTTTGCCTTATTCCTTCGTATTGAATCTATGGGGACAAAATAGGAATCAATGCCCATTTTCCTGGCGATGCCAGCAGCATATGCACTCTGGAGCCCTTTCGTGCAGTAAAACACAACAGGCCTGTCCCATTTCCCTTCCTGGAATAAGGTATCTTTCAACTGCTTCAGTCCTATGTTAACCGCACCAGGATAATGCCATTCCCTGAAATCAAGGGGAGTCCTGAGGTCAAATGTATGGGCACCCTCTGGAATTTCTGTACAAAACAGGTTCGATTTTTGAAGCGATTCAATGACTTCATCTATTTCCGAAGCGTTTATCTGAACTCTCGATCTTACCATTTCCTCCACCCCAAGAAGGTTGGAAAAGTCTGATTTAATTATCTCGGGATCAGCCCTCAGCACAACCTCCTGTGAGAAGAGGGAACAGAACTCCCCCATACTTGTTTCAGGGAAAGTTCCAATCCTTCTGGCAACCTCAGTGATCTCATCCTTATCCAAGCCTACAAGAGGCCTGAAAACAGGGAAGTCGAAACCGGCATTTATAGCCATCAGATTTGCAGGCGTCTGGGAGGATACCTGTCCTATTGATTCTCCTGTTACTATGCCGTTCCCGTTTTTTTCCAGTGCAATCCGCTTTGCTATTTCATAAAGAGTCCTCTTGTATGTTATGTTTGGGACCCGAACTTTCCCAGAAAGAAGGATTTCCTCAAGCAGCGGAGTTCCATCAACAATATTGATGGAGGGGATGTACCCACTTGACCAGAATTTA
>JAMCUD010000085.1 GCA_023379355.1 Thermoplasmatota archaeon | reverse complement strand
GGGGCGGGTAGACCACACGTTCAGAACCAACAACGGATTTAGCCACCTTGTCCACTATTGCCGCCACTTTCCTATCATTTATCAGCGCCGGATAGCCCTCCTCGTAGTGAAAGCTGTAATCTGATCCATGAACCTTGCAGAGACTCTCCAGCAAATTCTTGAGGCCGTCGCGTATCTTGTCACGCAAATCCTTGCTGTATGTCCTCACCGTACCACTTATTTCTGAGGTTGAGGCTATAATATTAAATCTATCGCCGGCCTTTATGGTTCCAAACGTAAGGACTGATGGCTGTGTCTGATCGGTCATCCTAGATATCAGGGCCTGCGCCGCAACAATAAACAGGGACGTTACATATACAACGTCCGATGTCTCATGCGGCCTTGATCCATGTCCACCAGGACCGGAGATTTTTATGAAGAATTCGTCAGATATTGCCGCGCCGTTATCGTAGTTTACACCGATTACGCCGGCAGGCAACGTGGAAATGACATGCTGGCCCAGGACATAATCAACACCATTCATTGCCCCCTCTTCTATCATCTTTATGGCCCCTCCTGGAGGTGCTTCTTCAGCAGGTTGGAATAGGAGCCTGATTCGCCCTGGAAAGGAACGATCCGAAGCAAATTTCCTGGCAACTCCCAGAAGCATGGCAATGTGTCCATCGTGACCACACGCATGCATTGCACCAGGATTCCTGGAAGAAAATTCGTCACCTGAAATTTCACTGAGAGGAAGTGCGTCAATATCTGCCCTGAGGGCCACAGTCCTGCCAGGCGATTTTCCTTCAATGTCAGCGTATATTCCAGTTCCTGCTATGGGGATGGGCTTAATGCCAAGATTGTTAAGTTCGTCAGATATCATTTTTGACGTTGTAAATTCTCTGAAACTGAGTTCAGCATTTTTATGAAATTCCCGTCTCAGTGATATCACGTAGCTGGAAAGATCGGATCTTGGTTCAGACCCATCCATCCACATCACCTGCCACCGGCAGCTTCAGCTTCTCCCGTCACAACAGTTTTTCTAACGTTTGGTGTGCCAGCTACGAGAGCAAGGCTGATGATCAGCGGAATGATTATGACATAGATGCCTGCAAGGTGATAGCCGAATTTTGCGATGGCAATGCCCATGAGCGGTGACCCGATTATTGTACCTATGTTAAAGATCAGGAACATGAAACCCACTGCGGATCCTCTCCACGCATCTTCCACCGAATCCTGTGCAAATGCATTCACGTTTCCGTACATACCGTAGCCTGCACCAAATAGGACCGTTCCCAGGGCAGCGAGGCCAAAGACTGGCGAGAGGAAAAACAGTACTATTGAAGCGACCATCATCACGGCACTGGCAGAAAGTATGATCATTTTCCGGTTGAAGACATCTCCCAATATGCCGGCAGGCAGTGTTGCTACCAGAAGAGCCAGACCAAAGAATGAGAAAACAAGCGAAGCACTTGTCTCTGTGAATCCATAGAACGTGAGGTATTCCGTGTAATAGCTTTCGAAGGCGAAGAATGCGATCCCGAAAACAAAGAAAGAGAGAGATATGAGTATCAGTGATGGATTAAGTACCTCCAGCATACCCTTTTGCGGCCTCTGGTATAGCTTATATTTGGAAGGAACAAGTGCTACAACAGCTCCAATCAGTGCAGCACCGCTTATTCCAGCAATTATGAACGGTATGTCAAAGGTGCTTGGAGTCGAGTACGCAGCATATATATAAGGGGCAACAAAAAGACCCAGTCCAAACGCTATCCCCTCAGAGGCTATGACGGTCTGCCTCCTTTCCGGCCTGATATCTCCGAGGAAAGCTATGATCTCGGGCTGTATCATTCCGGTGCCGAATCCAACAAGGAAACGGTATATTACAAGCTCATACTGATTGGTCACGAAACCAGTGAGTGCGGAAAATACAGAGATTATTGCGAGTGAAATGATAATTCCGTTCCTGGTAGTTATCTTGTCGAATATATATCCGCCTATCACGCTGAATATTGCTATTCCAGCAGCAAATCCCGATCCCGCAATCCCCAGCAATATCTGGTTCACCTTTATGGTTTTCAAAATGAATGTTCCTCCAAAGAAAAACAGGTTCGCGTCAAAACCAACGAGAAACATTCCAAGAGCTATTGGAATAACCACTTTCAGCAAACCCCCCAGGGTATTTGCCTCCTTTATTACAGTCTGTTCCGTGTCCACAATGCTCATACGATGGGGATCCTAATAAACCTTTCCTGAAGCTTGGGCTAAAATGTGGTATTTTTCGATTGTATATGAACAGATTTTAAAAATTTCTTCAAATTTGTCTCTTCTTTATGTGTTTTTTAACAATTATGAAATTTGTCTCAAGTTATTCCAAGTTCTGGAGAAATAATTGTCAATTATTCCAATAGGCATATGAAAAGGTTTATGCGACTGCATCATGTTCAACACTAATGACGTTTATCCATTGCGGGTCACTTTTCGATGGTAACCGGGTACTCGAGGACATGGACATCGAGATAAGAAACGGCAAGGTGTGGAAAATAGGCAAGAATCTGTCTGGCGACGACAGAATAGATGCAAGAGATTTTTTTGTAATGCCAGGAATGGTTGACTCGCACATACATCTCAGCGGTGTGACAAGCGGCAATCTTGTTTACGAGTATCTGGTAAAGGATAGCAGGACGAGACTGCTGAGATCAACAACATGGATGAAGCGTTTGCTTGAAGCCGGTTTTACTACTGTCCGGGATTGCGGAGAAGAGAACTCAATATATCTCAGGGAGGCGATAAGGACAGGTACGATTACCGGCCCGAACATACTTGCAGCGGGAAAACCGCTAAGCCAGACATTTGGGCATGGTGAAATCGCACATTCAATCCCTTTCCACTGGAACGAAGATCGCGGAATGTCAGAGATATGTGACGGCAGAGATCAATGCATAGCATCAGCCCGGCGCGTTCTGCGATCTGGAGCGGATTTTATAAAGGTATTTTCCACCGGAGGCGTTCTGTCTGAGAGAGACAGGCCTGATCAGGAACAGTTCACTCCGGAGGAGTTGGAAGCGATTGTAAATGAGGCCAGGAAGGCGGGCACATATGTTGCCGCACACGCACATGGAGATAAGGGTATTAGGAACGCTGTCAAGGCTGGAGTTAAGTCAATAGAGCATGGTACAATGGCAGAAGACCAGACACTAAAAGAGATGGCGGAAAGTGGAACCTCACTGACCCCAACGCTGTCAATCCAGGAACTGTTGGTAAAGAATGGGCAGAAGCTTGGTGTGAGCAGCTGGGGACTTGAAAAGATCAAGGACGTGAGAGACGGTGTCGGGAAAGTTCTCCCCAAAGCTGTTAGTCTCGGAGTAAATATTCTGGCGGGAACTGATCTGGGTTTTGAAACCGGTACGGACATTGACATAGGAACAAACTGGAATGAGCTCATACTCCTCACTGAGATCGGAGGCCTAACTCCCCTTGAAGCCCTGCAGAGTGCTACAGGAAATGTGAGAAAAATCGGTATCCAAGCAGGAGTAATCACAGAGCATGCCCAGGCAGACCTTGTTCTCCTTGAGGGTGATCCTATCAGGGATAGTCATGAGGTGAAGAATAGGAAACGCGTCTTTCTTTCGGGAAAGGAAGTGACATTTCCACTTCATTGAGGTACTGGTAAATCTTAAATTTCATTTAGCTTTTCATTGGTATTGGAAAGGAAAGGTTCGGCAGTTCTTCCACTCCACTACGGGCATCCTCCTGAGTACCTGTACAGGAGAATGGTAAAACTTGGAGGGATAGTGTCAGATTTGATCATTGAAAGGTTCGGGGTGGAAGACTACCTCGAGAGGCTTTCTGATCCATTCTGGTTTCATTCTCTTTCTCTCGCCATAGGATTTGACTGGAATTCTAGTGGTACTACGACAGCCACACTTGGGGCACTGAAAGAATATTTCTGGAAAAGCGCTGATCCGGATGTCTATATACTGGGAGGAAAGGGGGCACACATTTCAGAGATGGGAAGCGAATTTGACGCTCTTGTGGCCAGAGGAACAATATCAGAATCAAAGGCGCATCGAATAAGGGAGGATGCGAGAAGGATAGCAAAGGTGGACCAGAACCTTCTGCAGGACGGGTTCGACCTGTATATGCAGTTCCTTATTATCGATCAAACTGGCAGGTGGGCAATTGTACAGCAGGGTATGAACCCTGAGGAGAGGATTGCAAGAAGGTACCACTGGCTCCACCGAACATCTCTTGATTTTTTGAATGATGGCAGAAATGGAATTTCATCCACCATTATTGTGGATAAGCCATTGGATCTGTCAACCGCAAGAAGCGCCACGAACCGTGAAGGCATGCTGGAAATGGCAAGAGAAAATCCGGTGAGGTATAGATATTCCCTGCAGAGTGGGTTCCAAAGGTCACTGGACAGTTTCAACAGAGACGAACCACTATTGAGACTGGACTACAGGATTGACTGGAACAGGATGAGGCAGATATACGAATACCAACCAAAAGATTTCCAGGAACTAGCCTTCATGAATGGAGTGGGGAAATCCACAATCAGGGCTCTCTCATATCTTGCAGAGATTGTATATGGTTCCAAACCATCCTTCACAGATCCGGTAAAATTTTCCTTTGCGCTTGGAGGTAAGGACGGGGTCCCAAAACCTGTTAATGTTGGAGATTACGATCGTGCCATTGAGTTCTTTTCTGAAGTACTTAAAGGTACACGCCTGCGTGACACTACGCTTGAAAAACTCTCCAGAAGACTGGCTGCGGAAGCAAGGATAAAAACGGGGGGTAGTACTGAAAAATGATCCGAACTGATAATAACACTTCCCGGAATTAAAGGGTAATGTCAGTATTATCTGTCGAAGATGTTAAATATTATTTCTAACTCCGTACAAAGTTATATAAGATGGAGCAGGACACTGTAAGTGAGTTCAGGGTAGAGGATCACCTGCCCTTTCTCGACCCTCTTATTGCAAGGTGGTTCAATGGAAAATACAGTGGGCTTACTGATCCACAGAAGAGGGCTATCCCCCTCATACACAACAGACAGAACGTTCTGGTTTCCAGCCCCACAGGAACAGGAAAGACGCTGACCGGATTCCTGGCCGTTATTAATGAGCTTTTTGGCCTAGCCAGGCAGGGAAAACTTGAGGACAGAATATATTGTCTTTATATAAGTCCCCTAAAGGCACTTGCAAACGACATAAACAAGAACCTGAATTCCCCGCTTGAGGAGATTTACAGGGTGGCAGCAGAACAGGGTGTGGAGCCACCAAAAATAAGGGTTGCCGTGAGGTCTGGTGATACAACCCAGAACGAGCGACAGAAAATGCTCCGCAAACCGCCTCACATACTCATAACAACTCCGGAATCATTCTCCCTGACTCTTTCTGCACCAAAATTCAGGGAAAAGTTACAGGACTTGAGGTATCTAATAATAGACGAGATTCATGAAGTTTCTGCGACTAAACGTGGTTCCCTGCTTTCAGTAAATATTGAGAGACTGGCTGCAGTCAACAGGGATTTCATCAGGATAGGCCTCTCCGCCACACAGGCACCCCTGGATCTGATAGCGACATACCTTTGTGGTTACGACGGGGATGAACCCAGAAAGTTTTCAATAGTAGACGTCGACACAAAGAAGTTCCTTGATCTCAAAACCATAACCCCGGTCCGGGACCTGACAAAGACAAGTTACGAGGTCGCAAATGAGAGGATGTACGACGTTCTCGTTAACATGATCAACGAGCACAAAACAACACTTGTCTTCACCAACACAAGAAGCGGGACTGAGCATGTCGCAATGCGCCTCAAGGCACGAGGCATTGAGAGCATAGAGGCCCATCATTCTTCGCTTGGCAAGGAGACGAGGTTGGAAGTTGAGAACAAGCTCAAGAACGGTGAACTAAAGTGTGTCATCACATCCACATCCCTTGAGCTTGGGATTGACATTGGCTATATCGATCTGGTTGTGCAGATAGGGAGCCCAAAGTCGG
>JAMCUD010000084.1 GCA_023379355.1 Thermoplasmatota archaeon | reverse complement strand
AGACTAGAGCCATTGCCACAATATCAAGGGGAAATTTCAGGATATTCAGGTTTTCACTTCCAAGATAGGAAATCACCGGAACAGATGCTAGTGTGAGAATGAACCATACGGAATTGCGAAGATCTACAGTAGTGGCGGTTTTCTTCCATACCATATAGGCATAAATAGCCAGACCGGCAAGCGCAACCACCGACATGTAAAGGGTTGTGGGATATCCGGACCAGTATATGAGAAGCACTGCCGAAATGTAGGCGATCGGTGCTATAACTGATGCAGCGGGCAGCCTGAAATAACCTGTTGACGGAGTCGTTTCAAGTTTACGCAATACTATGAGAGCCACTGGGCCAGACGCATATGCAATTATGCTCAAATCTGAATTGAGCGAAACCAGATTCTGCCACGATGGAGCCGGTACGAGGAAGATGGCCATCAGAATCAGATCAAATATAAGTGCTATGGAGGGGACAGAGTATTTGTTCAGTTTTGACAGGAAGCGCGGAAAATATCCCATTTCTCCAAGCGCGTAGACAACCCTGGATGTGGTAGTCTCGTATATTGATGCTGTCCCCATTGGAGATATGACGCCATCTCCGAGGAGAATTAGGGCGAGCCATCCTATTCCAAGTGATGTTGCAAGAACCACCATGGGGCCAGATGAAAATCCTGAGGAGGAAAGCGCGGACCAGTCTCCGAATGTAATTCCCTTCCATGTCAGAGAACCGATAAACGCAAACTGGACAAGGATGTAAATTGCTGCCGATATGGCCAGTCCCAGGATTATTGCAATTGGCACTGTCCTGCCCGGATTCCTTGCCTCGCCTGAAAGCTCAATTGCCTGCCTGAAACCTAGGAACGAGAAGACTATTCCTGCGTTCGGAATAGCTATGAATATGGACTCTGTTCCTTCAGCAAAAAACCCTCCAGCCGAAAAATTCCTTAGTGAAAAGAATGTCAGCACCAGTACAAGGGCCGTCATGACAGGGATGAATATCTTTGCAAGAGCTATGTAGCTGTTTGCGTTGGAAATTGCTCGGACACCAAACCTGTTGATGACAAAGAACACAACAAGAAAAGCGAACGATAGAAGGATGCCGGCAACGGTCAGATTCCCGGAAGAATCAATGAGACCCCCAGTTATGAAGTTCAGGTATGTTACCGATGCCACTGCCTCAAGTGGCGGTGTGGACACATATCCAAGAAACAGGGCCCAACCATTTATGGCCGATACAGATTTTCCGTGTGTTAGTTCGGGAAATCTGGCGGCTGCTCCTCCAAGGGGAATCTTCCCTCCCAGTTCTGCATAAACTAGCGCGATTGCCAGAATCATCATAGAACCAATGACCCAGGATAGGATCGAGGCAGGGCCAGCTATGGATGAGGCGTAGAACTCTCCAAAGAGCCAGCCGGATCCGACCATACCGGTTACAGATGCGAGTGTCAGATGGAATATGCCAAGTTCTCTCTTTAATACCATAAATCGGTCTTATTGAGCCATTGGTTTAAATGTTATGTCTGAAATTAGACATATTTCAATCATTAGTGCTAAATAGGACAAAGATATTAGCATACAGACTGGAAATGAAAAATTCAGACAACATAGCAAGTACAGTCAGGAAATATCTTGACCTCAATCCGGACTTATGGAAAGCCATAGATGTGGGCATAGTAAATTATTCCGCGCTAGCAAGGATCGTATCATCTGATACAGGTATAGACAATCTTGAGGCAATATCCGCAGCCCTGAAACGTGTCCCAAAATCGGGATTTTCCAACAGCAAGTACAGAAAAATACTGAAGGATTCTACAATAGAAACGAGGTCTAGCATTACTGTTGCCATCCTTAAGCCATCCACTGAGAATCTGCGTCTGCTCATAAACCTCACAAGAAACCTTGTGGAAAGCTATACTGAATACAGAATCATACAGGCTACCCAGGGTTGCGGCCTGGTGATAGGTGATGATCTATTCAGGAAGATAAGCAGCATGATTCCAAAGAAGGAGATAATTGAAATTACCCAGGGTTTGGGTGAACTCATTATCATCAGTTCACCAGAAATACTTCACCTGAAGGGTTATGTTTCATACTCATCTTCCCTTCTCTCGAATCATGGAATCAACATTATCCAGATTGTTTCATTCCACAATGACATTACGTTCATACTCAATCCAAAGGATGTACTTGAGGCAATGAGAATATTCATGCAGGAAAAAGAATTATGAATTTGAGGGTCAGTCCTTTTCACCGGGAAATTCATCCACCTCTGATCTCTGCAGCTTTGATGGCCACCAGTTGTACTTCTTCAGATATAGCATTATTCCTGGCACGAAGAATGGCCAGCTCACAAATGTGTCCATAAGTACTCCCAGAGCTAGACCAACCCCGATCTCCTGGATTATGCCGATTCCGCTGAATACCAGCGATCCGAAGGTTGCAAAGAGAAGAGACCCCAGGGTTATAATGACACCGCCATTCTCTGTAAGGCTAGTTCTTATACCTTCCTCGTCCGTCCTCCCCTTGAAAGCTTCCTCTCGAACTCTGGTGACCATGAAGATGTCATAATCCAGGCCAACAGCAAGCAGCGTGATCACGGTAAACATGGGCAGGAATATCAGCACGGGAAGATTTGCGTAGTAGTGGACGGCAAGGTAAGTGAGCGCAAGGGATATTATGACTGATGCCAGAACCATAAGTATTAGCCGGATTGGAGTAAATAGGCTGCTAAGCTGCACGAAAAGCACAACGAATATGGCAATTGCAAGTATTGGTACCATCTTGATGAAACTCGAGAGAGTGTAAGAGTAAGCATTATTCAAGCCTTCAGTGAGACCCCCGACATAGACACGATAGGATGACGACGAATCAGATATTATGGCAGGAATCTGGTTTACAAAAGTGGTGGATGGCCCGAGCCAGGCCAGTGAGCTAAGCTGGAAATCTATGATCACGTAATCTGTATTGTTTCCAAGGTAGCTCTTCATTTCCGAAAGATACTGACTGCGATATGAAGTGCTAATTCCTGACAGATTTGCAGGTACATATGATCCGTATGGATATGTTGGGCCGTAGACCTGAGAAACATGCCCCGACGATAGAAGCTGGTTCTCCACGTTATTGATCTCATTGATTTCGGTGGTATTGAAAGCTGTTCCGTTGTACACCGGAGAGTTGAACTGAAGTATTATGTAGCCCCTGTCGAAGAAGTCTCCGTTGAAGCTCTGGTTTACAACCTTTATTGCCTGGATGCCACTGCTGGCCGGAACAAGATCAAAAACGTCGAAGTTTGACGGTGTCTCAAAGTATATGTAGCTGGCGAGAAGGCTGGCAACAACAAAGATTATGACTATCTTTCCCTTGTTTGCTATCACCTTGCCTGCAATCTTTCCCATTGTCCTCTCCGCAGGAAGGTGTTTATCGCCATCGAGCTTGGCTGGCCAGAAAAGTTTTTTCTTGCCTCTGTTGAGGATTGCAAGCAGAAGAGTGTTTGCAGCAAGTATGGTGATCAGTACTCCGATTGCATTTGTAATTCCGGAATCGCTAAATATGGGCACATGTGACAGATAAAGCACAATGTACGATATTGCCACTGTTACACCAGAGGTAAATACTGCATGCCCCGACCATTTCGCAGACACTACTGCAGGATGCTTATTTCCTGACTTGATCTCCCTCCTGTATCTTGCCATAATGTATACCACATAGTCGCTTGCAAGACCAAGCAATAGGATAAGGAGAAGGGTCGGGGTTATGAATGAAACAGTGCTGTGCAGAAGATACTTGTAAATGAGACCATTAACTGCCATGGAAGTTTCGGCAGCTACGCCAAATATCAGGAGAGGTAGGAACGCTGCCAGAGGAGACTGGAAAAATATCCCCACTATGATGACGGACAAAACTATGCCAATAATCAGTGCGCGGACCATTCCATTGAGAGACTCCGTGCCAAGCTGGTTGCTAAGTGCGGATGATCCTGCCAGGTAGGCCTGGACGCCCCTGTCGCTTGAAAATGAAGAGGTGTAAATGCTTGTTATCTTGTCAGTCTGCGCAAGAGTCAGATTCTTATTGGTTTGAATTAAGGTGATCACAGTTGAGTTGTTGTAACCCACGAACTGATGTAGGACATAGTTCTGTGGCACGGCAGGGTAACTTGAAAAATTGTAATCCAGCATTAAAGAAGATATGGTGCTGTTCGAATCAGTTGACTCATTAATGGCAGATACAAAGAGACTGATTGTGTCAGGATTGATTCTGATTAGCGGGCTTCCGTTGAAAAAACTGGCAATGCCATGGGAAACAATGGAATCTGCCAGATCCTGCAGTTGCAGCATATTGGCAGGCTGGGAAAGATTGAATGCAGCACCTCTTCATTTTC
>JAMCUD010000083.1 GCA_023379355.1 Thermoplasmatota archaeon | reverse complement strand
GAGGAGCAGGTTTAGAATGGCCTTATTATTTATAGGAATATGGTTATTAGTATTCATTTCTGAGATCAATTCTAAACCTGCTCCTCGTTGATAATCGTTCAGGAACAATGCATATCATACTGCTAGTATCAATCAAGCGAAGGGCATATGAATTCTCAAACACATTGTCATTAGCGTCTGTAGAGTATTTAGCGGGAACTATCCCCAAGGTATAGGAGAAATCTTTCACAGAAACGATCCTATCATAGATGTTCCTCTGATGATGGTGCAGTCCACGATCAGGAAGGGTTTTGTAACGAGTGGCATTTTGGCATTTCTTGCCATATGACCACTCTTTGTGGTTGTGGACCATCAGATATCCGGATCGTTGTAATTTCCCAGAAGTTGTAGCTGCAGTGGAGTTCTTGCAGGTTTGAAATAGGAAGATGCATAATCTGCCGATCAGTGCACCTTTTCTTTATAAAACATACGAAACAATATTGCCGATAATTTCATCGGTCAACTGGATACGCTTTCCCGGCGTATCTCAGAATTAAAAAGTATCAAAAGAGGCAATTTAGGTAGACTTTCATTGAAATATGGGCTCCTTCTCCCTGACAAATGTGTTTCGTCTCAGATCCAGGAGGGCTTCGTTTATCTGCTCCTGCGAATTCATCACTATTGGTCCGTACCAGTAAATGGGCTCCCGAAGTGGTCTTCCTGATAACAATATGAAGCTAGCCTTTTCTTCGTCTGTCTTTACTAATATCTCATTTCCGGACTGGCTGAAAACAACCGCCGATCTGGGATCAACAAGTATCTCATCTTTTCCCGCGTACACTCTCCCTGTTAGTGTGTTTATTATGCTTGTATAATGGTCCCTTACCTCGAATCTAAATTCAGACTCCTCAGGCATTCTGACCTCAAGATATATTGGGTCAATTCGCGCATTTCCGCTGAAAGCCCCCTCATGGTTTCCATAGTGGCCGGCGACAATTCTTATACTGTTTCCACTATCATCATCAACCATTGGCGTGCTTTTCCCTGTGATACTTCTGTATGTGGGCGTTGCCATCTTGAGGTTGGCCGGTAGATTTATCCAGAGTTGGAGTCCTACCACCGAATTTGGCATCCCAGTTATTTTCATTGCTTCTTCCGGATTCTTATGATCTAGCGGCCTAGGCATCTCCTGATGAAATATGCCGCTTCCCGCTGTCATCCACTGTATATCGCCAGGATATATTGTACCCTTATGCCCCTCGCTGTCTTCATGATTCACCTTCCCTTCCATAAGGTAGGTTACAGTCTCAATGCCCCTGTGTGGATGCCAGGGAAATCCTGAAATATACTCCTTAGGATCGTCGGAGCCAAAATGGTCCAGAAGCAAGAACGGATCTGTGAAAGTGGCAGTGGCATGCCCTCCAAACATTCTCCGAAGTCTAACGCCTGCCCCATCAATTGTTTCA
The DNA here is from genome assembly GCA_023379355.1 of Thermoplasmatota archaeon. The sequence goes on along the minus strand of JAMCUD010000083.1, from coordinate 4,682 downwards.
TTTCCTGGAAAGATTCTATCAATTTTCTTCAAGCTCGCTTTTTCCATTGTATTCCCCTGCTTAATCTATTTTGTTAATTAGGTAACCAATTTCAATCTACTATATTAGTGTAATCCATATTTTTGAATTACATTTAATGCCGGCAATCTTTACTAAGGAAAAACGCCTAAAAATAGGGGTGGCAAGCACGGTTCTTTCTTTTCCTTATTATTTCCTTGCCAATTTTCCTGTTGAAATACCTGCAGCTGTGATTCTGGTATGTGACAGTATTTTCACTCCTTGGACTGGATATAAGAATAAAAGCAAAGAAGGTATTTGAACACATCTAAAGTGATACACTACCGAATTATTTGAAAATTATAAAACAACAAAGTTATCCAAGCTTTGATTATAAGCAATACATGAAGCCTTTCAAACTCGACAAGCTAGACATGGATATTGTCAACATGATTGAGGAAGACTGCTCGCTGACATACAGCGAAGTTGCAGAAAAGACAGGAAAGAATTTATGGACAGTAAGGGATAGGATAACGCTTCTGAAACAGAGGGGTATCATAAAAGCATGCCGGGCAGACATAGATTACGGCAAGCTAGGTCTTGGATGCAAAGCCATGATTAGTTTTAATCTGCCTCCAGAGAAGATCGATGATTTTGTAGCGTTTGTGAAGAAGGAGGACAAGATAAAAAAATTCATACTAACAACAGGTTTCAGAAGATTTCACGTCCAGATTGTAGGAACGGAGTGCAACGAGATAAGGAACTATTCTAGAAAAATTCTCCCTCAATTTGGAATTTACGACATAGATTTTGAAGTAATACTTGATGAGATCCCGTAAGTTGCAACAATAAAGCCCCCACATTGAACCTCATTACGAAGTGCTGATTATTAAATTTACAAAATTTGCCAGAATTAGATAGGAAAAACAAAATTATTGCGAGCAGTAATAAAATTCATTGATTTTATAGGCAGGCATGAACAGTGAGATGGAAGAGATTGAGAGATTTGCAAAATCCACACTTGGGGCCATTCCTGAAGTTATTAAGCTTTTGGGAAACCACAACGTGGAAATGGCTAAAGAGCAGTTTAGGGAGAACAATACCCTTTATCTGGGGAGAAAAAGTCTTCCAAAGAAGATTCTGGCACTAACAGCACTGTCTGTTTCACTGGCCAACGGGCAGTCCGATTCAGCAATGATCCACTTCAAGCTTGCACAAAAATTTGGAGCCAGCATGCTCGAGGTGCTGGATTCAATCAAGGCTGCGAAGATGGCACTCATGTCATCCACAATGGCACTTATGGGATCGATACTTCCAGTTGTGGAAGAATTCAATGGGTCCTTAAGCAAAAGTACTGAGACCGAGAAGATACTGAATAATGTTAAAGCGGAATCTGGAATGGATTTTCTTCCTGACAACCTCAGTTCCCTGGCATCCCTTTCATTCGATCTACTGGAGGAGCATCTCAAGGAAAAGTCAGAACTGATGGCTAGTTTCGAGGTGGAACAGAAACATCTTTTTCTTATGGCCTTCGCAGTAAGCATCTCAATAAGATATGAGGAATGCGCCCGTGTATATCTGATTCAGTTCTTCCTCAATGGGGGAACGAAGGAAGAAATGGAGGATGCATTGTTTCTCACCAGGTTCATAACTGGAAACAAGGCGCTTACTTCCTCAATGGAGATATTGAAGTGGTAAATCAAACGGCTAATGCGGCTCATGAAAGGGAATTGGTGAAGATTTGAGAAAAAGCACTCTTAATTTGTTTGGATCTGAATGGTTTGGCACTTCGATATCAACACTTGCATTGGCTCAGATTTACATTCTTGCATTCGGGGAATCCGGGAACATTGTTTTCAGGTATACTGCGGAATCCTTCTCACTCTTTGGAGTCTCATTATTCATTGTTATACTTGGAATCTGGGTATACCGGGGGTTTGCCCTGAAGGATCACATATTTTCCCACTGGAATAACCTCACCAGGTTGAGTTTCACTGCTCTGATCCCCATAATCGGATTTGTTGGCAATTACCAGCTGATATACTTTTTTGGGCTTTCAGGATTAACTGCAGAATTTTCGTCAGTGAACTTTTATGCCGATTATGTGCTCGCACTGGGTTTGGGAGTCATTCTGGGGTTCAGGTTGTATACGAAAGAGATAAACCCACGTGAGATGAATTATGCCATCGTAATACCGCCGCTTGCAATCGGCACCAGTGTCTTTCTTGCTGGGCCGCTTATGGGTTTTTATGGCGGAGTACAGGCACAGACCATGTATTTTCTGGTTCTCATCGGTCTTGGGATATTCTTCTTCCTGTTTATTTTTATAGGGGCACTTGCTCTGGCAGGCCACGTCAACAACAAGGTTCACGATACTTTGCCGACCACCATGCTGCCTGTGGGAATAGCAAGTCTGATAATAATAAACCTGTTCTCACTTGCAGGCTTCGGGAAAATAGACCAGCTGTTCATTGGCGTGTCTTCTGTAGAATGGCTTTCCGTCATGCTGTGGGGATTTGAAGTCTGGAACTTTCTCGTTGTGATGGTGCTTATTTTCACTCACCCTGCACGGGGAACACTCGGGGTGTGGGCATACGGATTCCCACTGGGGCTTTTCGCTACGTCAACGGTAAAGATTTTCGGCTTCACTCATTTCTATGTGCTTTTCTGGGCATATGCAGTCATTGCAGCTATTCTCAACATACTGTGGATCTATGCCTGGATCAATACAGGATCGTTCCTCAAAAAAATGCTAAGTAAAGAATATGCCGAGAAGCTTGCAGTTCCGGCACACAAACCCAGGAATAGCAACTAGACGAGATACAGGGAAAGAAGCGTGATGGTCAGTACAGGCATGGCAATTATGAATCCAACCTTCATGTAGTAACCGTATCCAATTTTTATTCCATTCTTGCAATCCAGCGTGTGAGGCAAGCTCAGTGGATATATTATTCCCTGAATCCTGAGTCATTTCCATTGATTACGGAAATTCTTGGTTATCTTCCGGATGTATCCGGCAAATTGAAGGAGATGAGGGATTTGTCCAACCATCCAAAATGCAAACTATGAATCGAAAAATTAAGGGTTGGGATTATTTGCTCCCGGCTTTGCCAATTCCTTTTAATATATTTATTACAACCGCAAGGCCAGCCTCAACTTCCGGATCCTTAAGTTCACCCAGCAGACTGAATGTCCCATGGATCCTTGGCTCCTTTGAAAAACGTCCAGAAGAAATGCCGTCAAGGATAGCGGTCACTCCCTCCACAACCCGCGGGTCAGATATCTTCGAGAGTATCTCAAGGAGAGAATTGAGGATTGCGGAAAACCCATTCAGCATTTCATCTGTGAGGATGCCCCGCAGGTTAGCCACCAGGTATGCAAGGCCCTGAATGGATTCGGCCATCCCGGTCTCTTCAAGCATTCTCATCCACTCTATGGACCTTGAGATTGTGCCTACGTTGTTAAACAGTGATTCAATGGCTTTTCTTTTTTCCGGTTCGGCCAGCTGACTGTTAAGAACTTCAGTTATATTATTGCTCATCTCACCACCCCGTTCAAGACAGGTTTAGCAGTCATATTCCAGTAAACATTGTTGTAGATCATCTTCAGCCAGTAGAATGAATAGCTCTCTGGCATGAATATTGGCTTCTGGGTGTAGCTTGAAGTTATCATGGATGCCCTTCCAATGCCAGTGAGCATAAGGGCCCCACCGCTGCCGTCATAGGTTGCAACCGGCTCCTCGCCGAGAACAGACTGTGCAATCCTGTCTGAAACCACTATTGCCTCGGCATCAGCGACCGAGCCTGCCTTTGATACCTGCAGATTTGTGGCATCGCCAATGGCATAGGCATTCTCATAGCCCTTAAAATTGAGTGTATACCCGTCAACTTTGATCCACCCCATTTGATCAGTTTCTCCTGTGGATTCCAGTAGCCTGCTACCTCTATGTGGCGGGACGATCAGCGCAAGATCATACGCGATCCGTTCATCCTTCACCGATACAAGCTCCCTTTTCGCCGCATCAACTGCCTTTATCTGGAATCCCAGACTGCTCCCTATCCCTTTCTCACTGAACATTTTGAGAGCAATATCCGAAATGCCCTTATCGGGAAAAGCCATTGGCATAGGGTACACATACTGTATCTCAACTTTGTCCCGTATTTTCCTCTTTGTGAAGTAATCGTGGAGCATAAAAACCGCTTCCAGCGGAGCTGGTGTGCACTTGTATGGCATGGACGGCACTCCAACAACAATGCGGCCTGAGACGAAACTGTTGAGCTTCTTCTTTAGCTCCACCGCGGAATCGAGGCTGTAGAAGTTATTGGTTGCCTCCTTAAGTCCAGGTATGGAATCGTAATCATACCTGGCTCCTGTAGCAATTATGAGGAAATCATAATTAATGCTCTGCCCGTTTGTCCTGACCAACCTGTTTTTCAGATCAAGGGCAGTGGCAAACTCAGGAACGTGCTTGATCCCATCTGCAAGCATTTCAGATAGCGGTTTGTATGTTGAATGAGGTGTCATCAAGCCAAATGGAATTTCAAGGAAACCGGGCTGATAATAATGCCTCTGGCTTCCTTCAACCAGAATGATCTCCACATCACCGTTTTTGATCGGCTCTCTCAATTTATACGCAAGATGGTTGGCTGCGCTCAACCCACCGCTTCCACCGCCAATGTAGTAGC
>JAMCUD010000082.1 GCA_023379355.1 Thermoplasmatota archaeon | reverse complement strand
CACCGAGAAATGTACCCATGGCTAGACCAATGAGCATCACCGCCAGAGAATCTATAAACAGTGCCATTGTTTATCACCGAATTTAAATCGCCCGGATTGAGTTAAATCGAATTCCTCACAAATTAGCATAGACTTTTATATATGGGACAAGAATGAAAAGAGGTTCGTAATCATTCCAGAGATTCTGGATTTCCCTCTACTGGCCGGATAAATGGAACCTTTATGCTTTAGATCTCTGAATTTGGTGAGAACAAAAGGAAGTGCCCTATTGAGTGATCAGCTTGATGGACTCTCTGCAAATCAGGCAATGCAGAAATTGAATACATCCGCTGCTGGCCTGAGCTCTGAGGAAGCTGGCAGTAGACTGCTGGAATACGGAGAAAACGCAATAAGGAGGAAAAAACAATCTCGAGCCATTGTATTTTTGAGCAAGTTCTGGGCCCCAGTTCCCTGGATGCTCGAAATAACAGCAATTCTTACCTTTATCATAGGCAAGACCCTTGACACATACATAATCATTTCGCTTCTTGTTTTCAATAGCCTGGTAAGCTTCTTTCAAGAATCAAAGGCAAGTGATGCCGTTGAATTGCTTAGCAGCAAGATCTCCGTGGCTTCTCGCGTTATCCGTGACGGGGTTTGGACCCAGCTGCCAGCTGCAAAGCTTGTCCCTGGCGATATCATACATTTGAGAATGGGCGATGTCGTTCCCGCTGATGTAGTTATCATCTCAGGTTATGTTGAGGTTGATCAGTCCGCCCTCACTGGGGAATCTAATCCAGTTACAAGGGGAACAGACAGTAGGCTCTACTCAGGATCAGTAGTGAGAAGGGGCGAGTCAACTTGCCTTGTGGTAGCCACAGGAGAACATACCTACTATGGCAAGACAGCCGAACTGGTGAGCCGGGCAAAATCGGAGTCACATCTTCAGCAACTCATACTTGGAATTGTAAGGTATCTTGCAGTCATTGATGTTATCCTAGTTTCAGCACTTCTTGCATTCTCCTTCATCTACAAAGTCCCAATAGTGGATACTGTTCCATTCTCACTTGTTGTGCTTATTGCATCAATACCCGTTGCCCTACCAGCAACATTCACCATTGCAACAGCTTATGGCGCCCTTGATCTTGCAGAAAAGGGGGCACTTGTGACCAGACTAAGCGCTGTGGAAGATGCGGCTTCCATGGACACAATCTGCTTCGATAAGACGGGTACGCTTACACAAAATTTGCTTACTGCAAGAGATCCGGTAACATTTGGATGCGATTTACATGATCTGATGACCTATGCAATGCTTGCCTCTGACGAATCCAGTTTGGACAGCATCGATCTGGCAGTTATACGATATGGCAGGTCCAAAGGAATTGACGTGGCCCCGTACAAAATTGTTGATTTTAGGCCATTCTCCCCTGAAACGAAGAGAACCGAATCGGATTGTATCATAAATGGCGCAAAGATTACTGTTGCAAAGGGCGCGACTCAGGTCATATCTGCAATGTGTGGCGAGCAAGTAAAAGACGCTGTGATGCCGAATATTGTGGACTTGGCGAAAAGGGGATACAGAACAATAGGTGTGGCAGTCAGGGAAAATGGAAACTGGAAATTTTGCGGTATAATACCCCTCAATGATCCACCCAGGCCGGATTCCAGGGAATTAATTGAGAAGCTCTCTGGCCTTGGTGTCAGGGCTAAGATGATTACAGGGGATTCCACTCCAATCGCCACGGAAATTGCCAGAGAGGTTGGGCTGGGAAGCAGCATTTGCAATGTGGGTGAAATTGAAGCCGGAACTAAGCCAGTAGAGGAATGCGCAGCATTTGCTGAAGTGTTTCCCGAGGATAAATTCAGGATTGTAAAATCGCTCCAGGCAAGAGGCCATGTTACCGGCATGACAGGTGACGGCGTGAACGATGCTCCTGCATTGAAGCAGGCTGAGGTTGGAATAGCCGTTGCCTCGGCCACTGATGTTGCAAAGGCGTCTGCCAGCATTGTGCTGACGCATGAAGGATTAAGGGACATTGTTTCAGCAGTGGAGGACGGCCGCAAGATCTACCAAAGGATGCTGACATATACACTAAATAAGATAATAAAGACCGTCCAGGTATCTGTATTTCTTACAACAGCTTTCTTCATTTTCAGGTTTTTCGTTACGACCCCTTTTGATGTCATTCTGCTCCTGTTCGCGAATGATTTTGTAACAATGTCAATAGCAACTGACACTGTAAATTTCTCGAAAAAACCTGAAAGATGGAGGGTAGGGTCAATAATTGGCACTTCAGTAGGCCTGGCAATTCCAGTTGTCCTGGAATCATTCATAATTTTGCTTGCTGGCATGAGGTTGGGCCTCAACCAGAGCCAGATTCACACATACATATTCGATATGCTTGTCTTCTCGGGACAGTTCACGGTTTACATGGTTAGGGAGAGAACAAGATTTTGGAAATCTAAACCCGGAAAATGGCTTATGGCTGCGTCTATTGGGGATATTCTATTTGTAATCTTGATTTCATGGAGAGGGATCCTGGTTACGCCTATACCAATTCAGGATGTCCTTTTTGTGCTGATTCTCACCTTTTTATCCATGTTCATTATAGATGCTTTCAAGAATTCAGTGTTCAGGCATTACGAGTTGTGAAATAGGGAATCCATATTGCAAATCACTGCAGGCATTTATCTGTGCCATCCATGCTACGCAGAAATCCTTAATCATCTTCAACTTTTAATGAGAACCATTTGTGAGCAACAAAAATTGCTCGTTCATATCGCAGTGCGCTTTTATCAACATCTTAGCAGTACTTCATAACAAGGCCTGGATGTGTATTGTTCTTTTTGGGACTGCTTAAAGAGAAAAGGGATGGACCTTTCCGACCACAACTGGGCAGGCCTTTTATCGGACTATTAGCACTGATACAGGTGAATTAGCTGATACCCTTTCAGAAACAGAACCTAGAAGTATTCCCTTTTTGAAGCCATGTTTCTTGTTGCCCATTACGACAAGGTCAATCTTGAATTCATTCACTGTATCAAGGATGGCTACCACTGGTTCACCAGACCTTACAATACCATGGACTTTATCGAAGCCGTTTGAGCGGATTTCCCTTGCCAGGCTTTCAATTTTCTCTCTTGCTTCCCTGAGCATCTGGTCATTCTCCTCAACCAATATCTCAGCCGCTCCTGAACCGTCGCCAATTGGTGCATAGACTGGCTTTACAACATTAAGGAGATATAGCGTGGAATCGTTGCGTGGAACAATAATGCTGTATGCGAATTCCACTGCCTTTAGGGATTCCTCAGAAAAATCAACAGCGCAAAGGATTTTGCTTAGTTTCCGGTCAAAATTCATTCATATCAACTCCTCATTATAAAATGAATTCTCAGAATTTCATCGGTAACTGGGTTATAAACAATTCGCCTATCATGTAAAGATAACCTATTACCCAACCGCTCTTCTCATTCTCTCGTAAACAGAATAGAGGAAGACCATAAGCGAGACCCCGGTAATCCCATGCTTTCTTGACCAGTCTATTTCCTTAACAAGGTAGGTGAGGTGGTGGCTTTTATCCTCGTGTGGAGTATATTCTTCACCATTCATGTAACTCATTATATTGTTTACTATTTTCTCTTTCTCGTTATATTCGATATAACCAAGCCTACTTCCTACTTCCACCATCTTTATCCCGGAAAGGTATGTAGCATCCACCATGTCCTTCTTTGACATCCATTTGGTCTCATAGTTCAGGAAATCGTCCCATGATCTTCCCCTGTCCAGAAGATTGTAGTAGTCCATTATGTGCCTGGCGTGAATTGTAAAGCCATATCGATCAGGCATTTCGTAGAAGAGCGATCCGGGATCAAGAAATGGAGCCAGAGGGGAGATGAAGGAATAGACAGGCATTTCCGGGGTGCTGTATTCCTTGATGATCCTCTCGGAATATGAAACATCCTTCAGGACATCTTCTTTTGTCTGGAATGGGAGGCCTATGGAGAAGTACACGTCAAATTTTTTTGACCCGTACTGCCGAGCCAGGCCTATTGATTTTTCCAGGTCTTCATTGGAATAGAATCGTCCAGTTTCGTTTCTTATCTTCTGGATTGAAGAATCTGGAGATATCTCACATGAAAAATCTCTAACGTACTTTGACAAGCTCGAGAAATATTCACCATCGGGAGGCACAAAATATTCCGTGAGAAGAGGCATGTCCAGCCCGCGGCTCCTTATCTCCCCAAATAGTCTGGTGTAGTACTTTTCACCTGCCTGGTTGATGTCGCCAGCTATGAAGACTGGGGAATTTATTGTTTCCTTTACCGCCTGGAGCTCATCTGCAATTCTCTCAGGCGACCTTCTGACCGGGGAGGATGGAAAATACTTTGCCTTGTATGCAAAGTTGGAGCCTCCGCAAAAACCGCAGTTATACTGGCACCCCCTCTGTATCAGCGTCATTGCAACCGGGTTCGTTATCCATGAATAGTAGGGAAGATGTCCCCTGATATCGTGGTGCATTATTGAGTTCCTGACAAGTACACGGTAATTTATGAACACAGATTCGCAGGGATCTTCATCCTTTAGTGGGGGGTTGTGCTTTATTCGGCTGCCGTCACGGAAAACAAGATTCGGCACATTGCCAAGATCCCGGCCCTTCTGGACGGAATCTATCAGTGTAACAAGCTGTTTCTCCACAAAATCTCCAGCCAGAATAAAATCAACTGCGCTGTTCTCTTTCAGAATATCCTCTGCAAAATATGTTGACGAAAAACCGCCCATCAGTATTTTGCTTTCTGGATGCACACGCCTGATCATTTTGGCGATCTCAAATGCCCCATGAACATGAGGGAGCCAGTGAAGGTCAATGCCAAATATATCCGCTTCAATGTTCTTGACGTATTTCTCCACATCGAACCTTTCATCAGAAAGCATGAGGACTGCCAGGTTGGAAATTCTCCCACTGTATCCGTTCTCTATCAGATGGTTCAGCATGCTGATGAAACCGACAGGGTACATTTCAAATAGAGGAGTGGAAGGTATCACGTCGCCTATGGGGCCCTCCCTGAGATGCCGCTTCCTGAAGTCATATATGCTGGGTGCATGCATGAAAGCGACATCTACCCTCATCGCGTGACAAAACCCTAGTGGACTTAAAAACCTTTCATCTTACCCCTCAGGAATCGGTGTCAAGATCGATCATCTCATCGGCATTGTCTGTAATTATCCCTGCGGCCCCAATTTCCTTTAACTTGGCAGCTCGTGCGTGGCTGTTGACAGTCCAAGGGAATATTCGCTTGCCAGTTCGAACAAGATCTGACAGATTTTCCTCGCTGTGAAATTCATGGTCTGGGAGCAGTATTCTGAACCTGGAAAGGAGGTCTTGAATCCTTTGCCCATGATTTTCAAGGTAGCCGACAGATTCAGAA
>JAMCUD010000081.1 GCA_023379355.1 Thermoplasmatota archaeon | reverse complement strand
GGAATCAACGAACTGTGGCGGATAGCTGACGTTAACGTACTGTCCTGGCTCCGATCCTATGGATATATTCACATAGTTCACGTACTTCATGTCACTGAACGTTACGGTACCAACAAGTGCCGTGCCTGCACTGTTAAGACCTATGTTCGGATAGAAGCTCCCGGCCTGGGGTTCCACGTATACCGTTACCATGTTGCTTGTCAGGTTGCCATAAGTGGCATATAGCATTTCAACCTGAGTATACAGAGGGCCATTTATCTCTGCAAGGAAAGCATCGGTCCAGAAATTGAACATCCCTCTCCCATCAGAAAGGAATGTTCCAACCTGCACACCAGGAGCATAGCTTGCCACTGGCAGCGTTGGATCCTCGTATGAGAACTGTGTATTGTTCACCGATATTTCGTGCACAACAGCATTGCTCACAGGGGTACCGTTCAGGAAGACCTCACCGGTTGCTCCAATCAAGTTGTAAAAGCCAGTCTGCGTGTCCATGAACATCGGGACCTCTGCAACACCGGTCTCAAGCATGCCAAGGGCATTTGTGACACCGAGTGTCAGGTTTCCACTGGTGACCGGCGGAAGAACAACAGCAAACTGCTGGAAGCTTGCCTCACTGCTTGACACTGACGAAGTAAGGAAGTATCCGTATTCTGATGCTGCAGGGCTTGGTGAGTTCATATTGTATACAGGCGTATAGTTGAACATTCCCTGTGCATTGGTGTGTATCTGCGTCAATGTGCCCCCACCGTACATCCCATTGTTTGGTCCTCCGGAATATGCTTCAACAGTGTAATATCCGCCAGGCTGTCCATTGGCAAGTATCACCTGGAAGGTGTAAGTGGTACCTCCAGTAAGGGTTTCAAACTGGGAAGGCCCTGAAGGTGTAACTAGCATTACGGTAAAGGGCTCATTCATCAGTGCATGCTGTGTGCTTGGCACCTGGCCAATGAGTGCGCTGTCCATGATTCCAACGTTTATCATTCCAAGCCCCTGAAGGTAATTCCAGTTGTTTCCGGCAGGGTTTCCAAGTGTGAAGATCCACCATGGAACAATTGGATCCGATGGCTCGTTTATTGTAAGGTTGAAATAGTACCAGTCGAAGCTGTTCGTGGGTCCGTAGTTGAAACCTTTCCCGATGTTCTGCATGTCAATGTACGGGTCGAAATGGACATTTGACATACCAGCCTCATAGGCGTTGTGTGCCTGATACAGTGTGGGGTTGATATCGCCCATTGATGGGGAACCGAATGCCACATCGGCCTGTTCTTCTATGAGTGCCCACTCGCCCGCTGTTATGGGAGTGGCAAATGATGTCCCGCCATAGAAGAGGTTCCAGAAGCCTGTGTATACAGACATGTTAAATGCAGCAGGCCCACTGACAACAGGATCCATCCGAGCCCCTGAACTATATGTATCCAGAGCGTTCTGCCACCATGGCTGCGAGGACATTATTGACTGCCCGAATCCTCCGCCAATCTCGCCCTTGAATGTTCCGTCCTCACCAAACCCATATGACCAGTACGTGTAGGACTGTACTCCAGTTGCCGGTGCAACCTGCATCTCAAGGTTGAATTCCGAATTCAGGGCATATACACCGGTGTCCGGGAATGCAAGACCGTTACTCTCTGCCGTCAACTGCCCACCGCCCACACTCGTCGATCCTGTGGCTATGGCCGGTATTCCGGCAGACGTTGCGCCATATTCAAATGCAGCCGCATACGATCCGTAGTCTCCTGTGGCGAAGAAGTTTGTCACTCCGACAGCATTCAGTTCAGACAGTAGAGTATTCTCTACGGTCATATACATAGGTGCACCGAAGAATGCAGTATATTCCTCTCCGCTTCCGTATGAGTTACTGGTTATGCTGATTGAATCGGTTGCGTTGTTACCGCTCACAAGGTTCTGTGCAATATACTGGTAAGCATAGTCGAATGATGAGAACTGATCATTGGGTACGGCAACAAGATCGATGTGTGCAGCAGGTGCCATTGCGGCGATGTACTCAATATCAAGTGCAGTTTCAAGTGTCCACCCGTATATCTCGCCGTCTAACAGGTTTGCACCCAGTAGATTCACAACACTAAGCCTGCTTGTTATCTGGTTGGGGTTGTTCCAGACTTCCTTTGCGAAACCCTGAAGCCATGATAGCGGCAGATCTCCAACCTCTATGACAGCAACAGTAACGCCCTGCCCCTGGTCCGGTTCACTGGCGATTGTGGACAGCCCTGACCAGAGATTGCTTGCTCCTGTCAGGACATGCATTGTGCTCGGGAATATGAACTGGTAGTTGCTGAAAGGTGTATTAAACGCTGCCTCTGTTGGTGTCAGGTAATCCGGAGCCCATGTGAAGTTCGCATCAGTAATGTTCTGCACAGACCCAAGATCATATGGGTTAGAGATGCTTCCTGGAGCCTGTGAAGAGTTCAAAGTCACTGATGTGCCAGTGTTGTTATAGAGACCCTGGACCACACCGCTCGGACTCATTCCGTATGGCAACATGAGATCAGGCGAGGCTGCCATTCCGTCAAGACCCGTAATTCCACTGACATACTGTGCAATTCCTGCAGGCATGTTCAGACCTGCAGTATTGACGTATTCAATTGGAGATAGCGAAACATTGCCAGGGACTGCACTGCCGTTCCCAAACTGAGGTAGCCAGACCCCATCGCTTGTATACTGAATGGCATAAGCACCTATCTGGGTGTCAAACGCCGATTCAAACTGTGACACGGTTCCAACAAGGGTGAGTGAAAGTCTTGTGGGGCTAGTCTGAACACTCAGACCGTAGTGGCTGAAATACGATACTATGGAGCTGTAAACCTGCTGTGAAACCCCGTACAGGGCTCCAAGCCCGGCTGCTGTCGTGTAGTGTCTGTATAGGGCGGAATCAGGGTTTGATATGGCGGATACATAAGATGAAATGTTTCCCTGGGGTTTCAGGCTCAGTGTCACGACAAGCTGCGCGTTAGGGTTGAACTGTGAATTCTCGTTAACAAGCTCAAAATTCCCAAATTTCAATGACTGGGAATTTATGGTTGATGGCTGCATCTGCACCATCTGGCCGGATAACATACTGCTCTCCGATGCAATGGGGATCTGCGCTTCTGATCGACCTGCTGCGTTGCTTACACCGTACACCATGATTGAGGCAACAAAAAGTGCAACCACTATCATGGAGATAATAACTTTATACCTATTATCCATGGCTCTTTTCACCTCGGACGGTTGGGATTTCTGTCTCTTGGGGGGAGGAAAGTCCCAGCCCTGAGGATTTTAATCTTGAATTATATTTTACTATTTTGTCTATAATGTAGAACTATAATATGGTTTAATGACGCACAACATTGAAGATAGGTTACTGTTCCCTGGGCCCTATAACATCATCTGCAGAGCATCGTAAAATATTCATGTGACAGAATTTTTTGACATAGTATAATGAGAATAAATCAACAGGATCATGTTCATGGATCATTCCATTTGCTCAAGATTCTCCTGTTCTATCTGCTTAATTATCCTGATTATCTGTCTGTAGGAATATTCCACACCAAATCTCTCCCTTATTGCTGACCTGGCAGCTTCAAGTGAGTGATTTCTGCCCAGTAAGTCAACAATCTGCCTTGATGTTGCGCTTACCTTTCGTGGCCTACCTGGTCTTGTTACGGGGACAAAGGCAGTGGGGCCCTGGAGATTCCAGCGATTCAACCACATGTACCCGCAGGACTTAGTGATTCCCATAATTTCACAGGCATCTCCAAGGCTGTGCCCATCATAGAGCAATTTTATGAAAAGCAATCTCTTGATCATTCTCGCCCGGTATTTTTCCCTGGAAATTACCATTTCGAGCTGCTCCTTGGAGATGTGCCTTACAAGCGGCATAATGGTCACCCTAAAGTAATCCCCAATTTCTTTAAAGAATTATGTCACATTAAACTTCAGATACCTTGACATTTCTCTGGATGCAGGAAGGGTTAGGTTTTCTTGCGAGGCTGCAAATTCAAAAATCTATATTTTGAAGCATTCGATTCTTCGCAGATTGCGAAGATACATATTCAAGCCTAACTCGATCTGCCAATCTTGCTATCAGGGACGGGTGGATCAATGGACCACGCTATCCTGAGAAAACCTCCTCAGTATTTCAGGCATGAGGATACATCACAAAAATGCCCATCAGCTGTGCCTGCAAAATACCTTCTTGCCGGGGATCTCTTGTGGCCTGACCGGATAACCTTTCACGGAGGTATTCCGTTAGAACACCATAAAATAGTCTCCAGATAGTCCTTTGCATTTTGCTGACCTCCGGAAACATTACACCTTTCTCACTAATTTAAAGGATTTCTGAGGGCACTAATGCAATTGTTACCCGGTAAAATTACAGGATCCATATTTGCGGCCTGAATATTCTAAATGATCCCGTAAATTAAAATTTCAAGACCGATCAGCTATTTTCGATTATGATCGTGACTGGCATATATCTGTCATTTTGAGAACGGAAACAGTCCACTCCAAAAATACGAGATGGCATGTCATGGCACATTTTTGTGGATGAAAGGCACTATCATCTCCTCATAGGTAAGTCCACCATGCATACCTATCATATCTGAAGCATTCCACTCTGGATCAAGGGCTGTGATTGAACTGTCTATCATTGCCCGGTTTTCATGATACAACAGGAAATAATCTCCAAATGCATCGCGTGATATTCCGCTTATCCCTTTCCTGCCAAACATTCCATCGGAAATCATATCAGACGAAGCAACTACTTCTGCGTCCATGGCAATCTTCCCTATGGCTTCTAAAAAATTATTGCTGTCATATTCCCTTATTCTGAAATTAGGAGACCGGCCATCTCCTGTCATGGGGGATATCATCATCTTCCTGAGTTTCCGGTTGAGCGCAACGTCAGTGATCTTTTCCTGATCAACTTCCGTATGTCCATGATCAGCAGAAATTAATATTGATGACCTTGTCCCCTTTAATCCTGAGATTAAATCAGATATGAACCTGAAGGTGGACTCGATTTCCATAGCATTTGCCTCCGTGTATGGCCCAACCTTATGCGAAATTGTATCCACGGAGGATAGATATGCAAAATGGAAACTTCTGCCGCTGCATGATTTCAAATCCCTCTGTATTTCCATCACCATGTGAGCGGGGGAGTGATATGGTCTCAATATGCTACCTGTACCGGTTATTCTTGTAAGGCCACTGTTCCTTATGCTGTAAGGCATATACAGGTACGACGGAATATCCTCCCCTTTGAATCTTTGGTGCAGAGTTCCATGATATCGGATATGCGAAAATCCCCTGTTATCTGCAATTGACCTGTTCCACATACCCACTGGCGACATGGAGATCATATTGCATACTGCTCCAACCTCAGCCCTGTACTGCAGATATCCTATGATACCGTGTTCCTCCGGGTCCATGCCTGTGTGAAGAGTAACAGTTGCAGTGGAAGTTGTGGATGGAAATATGCTAGTTACTGGTATAAGCGATGATCCATTGAGAAAGGCTGAAAGAATTCCATTGCCTTTCATTCTAAGTGCATATTCAAGGCTGCTGTACCCAAAGCCATCGATAAGAATGAAAACCGTGTGATCTGCAGGATCAGGCTTGATCGGTGGCACGCCTGAGTTAAAGGCCTTAACCCCCTGGGTCAATAGGATTGAGTCAGGAATATCGGCAATCGAACCTTTGCCAAATGCAGGCCTGTAAAAACCAGCATGTTCTTTCCATCTGTACTTCTCGAGATAGGATTCCAGATCAATTTCCAGAGGCATTGGTATTCTGGCATGATTAGTCTGGGATAGAATAAAAATGCTGTTCCGGTAAACGGAATGCATTACTTTAAGGCCGTATTCTCGCTTGGGTGGGATGGGATGGAGCTTCTGTTCTCACTACCTCGTGCAAGTGATAGTAGAGCGGCCACAATGAGTATTGCCAGTGACACGTACAAGGCTGCGTGTATCCCTGCCATGAATGATGCTGATACGTTCCCAAGCAGTTTGCCCACGCCAGCGAAGACCTCAAAGGCCACATACCTTGGCACACTGAGGCTGGCTATGGATATTGCCACAACAAAGCTGCCCAGCATTCCAATATTGGCCATTGTCCTCAGAAAGCCAGATGCAAGGCCATACAGTTCCCTGGGGGAATTTGCCATGACGGCACTGTTGTTCGCAGGGAAGAACATTGACGAACCCGTACCCGTAAGGAAGGAAGCAATGAGCACTATGTACAGAGTTGAAGTTACTGTGAGCGTGGAGTAGACCAGTACAGATAATCCCATTATGGAAAGCCCAAGCGTGGCCGGAATCCTTGATCCAATCCTGTCGGTGAGCTTCCCGAATTGTGGCCCCATTATGCTGCCGACAACGTACCCGGGAAGAAGCAGGAGCGAACTGTCAAATGGAGAAAGCCCCCTGATTCCCTGAAGATACATTATTATGATAAAGACGACAGCCAGAAATCCCAGACTCTGGAAAAATGATGCAAGAATGGAAAATGTCAGGACCCTTATCCTGAATATGCGAGTTGGCAGTAACGGTTTTTCCACCCTTTTCTCTATGTAAAGGAAAATCAGTATCACGAATGTTCCCAGACCTATGAGAAGAAGGTTAAGTGCTCTTACGCCGTTTGATGCCATGTCCACGGCTGCGTATGATATCAGGACTAGCGCTGTTCCCAGGGAAAATGTCCCAGGAAGATCAAGCTTGTTTTCAAGAGCCTGACCTCTCCTGATGTGTCTCAGCCCAAGATACAGGCCAGCCAGCCCAATTGGAACGTTTATGTAAAATATGTACCTCCATCCTATGAAAGTTGTTATGATACCTCCAAGGACGATTCCCAGCATCGCCCCAGCATTGTATCCAACAGCTGTATAGCCAAAGATCCGACCCCTCTTATTTGGCGGAAAGTTGTCAGCAATGATGGCTCCGCTGTTTGACTGTATCATTGCGGCGCCACATGCCTGCACTGCCCTGAAGCCGATAAGTTCAACGATACCTGTGGAGGCCCCACACATGGCAGATCCTGCAGTAAATATGGCCAGCCCGGCGTTAAATATCCTCTTTCTGGTCAGTATGTCACCCAGTCTCCCGAGCTGTGTCGTACCGACCGCTATTACCAGGAGATAGATCATTATTACCCATATTGATAGGGAGAGCTGCGTGTTCAGATCAACGGTAATTGTCGGAAGGGCCAGGAGAACAATGGTTGAATCCACCGCACCCATCAGTACCCCGATCATTAGGGCTGCAATTAATTTGGAATCTCCATTCACGGTGGTTTATTTCAATTTATTAAATTACTATTGTCATTGGCTTTACTTGAAAAACGCTTCACGTTACAAACCATTCTTTCCCTGGTGGAATTTCATGGATTCTGTGGACTGGAATGAAAAGCCATATATACTGATAGACAATCTCTATCACGATTGAATTGATAGTTATTCCAAGATCCATCGAATATGAAGGAAAGTTGAGAGACATCCTTCAGGGCTCCTCATCATCCTTTAGAAGCATTAGGCTTTATGACCGGAATGTGATTGTAGTAGAAGGCAGTGCTCCCCAGATACCCCAAAATATGGGATTTGCTCTGAATGGTGGCCTAGCTTCCAGGGAATTCAAGAGTGACAGCACCAGAGTGACTCTTAAAGGAGTTGAAATCGGCGGGACCGCGCTGACAATCGCCGCTGGGCCATGCGCTGTGGAATCTCGCGATCAGATAATAACCGTAGCAGAGGAGGTGGGTAAAAGAGGTGCGAGTATGATAAGAGGTGGTGCATTTAAGCCCAGAACCAGCCCCTACTCTTTTCAGGGACTCGGCACTGAGGGGCTGAAACTTCTCAGGGAGGCCTCGGACATTACCGGGATGCCCGTAGTATCGGAAATACTTGATGCATCAGATTATCCCAAATTCATTGACACTGTGGACATGCTGCAGATCGGCAGCAGGAATTCACAGAACTTTTCCTTGCTTAAGTTTGTCGGAAGCCAGGAAAAGCCAGTGCTTCTAAAGAATGGCATGGGTAACTCAATGGGCGAATGGCTCGGATCAGCTGAATACATTCTCTCAAACGGCAACCAGAATGTTGTTCTTTGTTACAGAGGAATCCGGAGTTTTGAAACTACAACAAGATTCACCATGGACTCCGGCACAATAGTATCTGTTAGGAAGGCAAGCCACCTTCCCGTATGTGCTGACCCGAGCCATCCTGCCGGCAGGAGGGATCTTGTTGAGCCTCTGGCCCTGGCTGCTGTTGCAGCCGGTGCAACAATGCTTGAGGTAGAGGTTCATAACGATCCGGACAGGGCGTTATCCGATGCAGAACAGCAGATTACAATTGAACAGTTTGGAAGGCTTGCCAGGAATGCCAGAAGTCTTTATGATCTCATAAATAACAGGATTCCTGCCACATTCTAATCAGCTTCACTTTTCTCTGCGATGGAGTGATCGTGCAGATTACTGGCATCCGGATTCCTTCCCGCAGCAGTCTCCCTCATGTACAAGCTTGCAATCAGTCCCAGAAAAGCAAATACCGCAAACATTAGAATACCGGCCCAGGGACCGTATATTGCTGAGAGAATTGCATAGCCGGCAACGCCTATGAGACCGCCGATCCTACCGAAGGACTCAGATATGCCCTGCCCTGTTCCTCTGTGTTCAGTAGAGAACTGCTCTGCGGGAGATATGACCACTGTTTTATCCGGTCCCATGGCGCCGAAGAAGTATGCAGCCAGGAGAAGTAAAATCAGAATTGGGACGTAAACTGTTCCGTACTGTGCCAGAAGAATAGACATTATGAGAAGAGGCAGAGCCCGGCCTAGGAAGCCAAACAACTGAAGCGGGCGTCTACCGGCCCTGTCGATCATAATTACTGTAACAATGGCAGCTGGAATGGTTACTGCCTTCACGAGGAGACTGCCGTACGATGCCTCAGAATCCCCTATTCCCAAGGCTGAGAAAAGTATAACTGGAAGAAACAGTGACAGCCCCTGATCCCCTACCTGATATGACAGCCAGGCGAATGAGGTCACCGCAAGATCATTCTTTGATTTCCTGGTAAGGCTCCCCAGGATTTCCATGATGGAATTCTTTCTCTTCTTCTTCCAGAGCGCTGATTCTGGGATCCTGGATCTCATTGCAAGAACCGGGACTGCCATAAGCCCGCCAGCGGCGAGCACATATCTCCAGCCATCGGGACTGTGTGAAAGGAATACCCCTCCGAGGCCATATGCAAGTATCATCCCGAAGTTTGCGGCCATCATAACTGCGGCCATGTCCCTACCCCTGCTTGATGCGGGTCTCGTCTCTGCAAGATATGGAAATACGACCGCGAAATCCGCCCCGATTCCAAGGCCGACGATGAACCTGAATGCGATCAGCCAGAAATAGTCAGGGGAAATAGCGCTTCCCACGGATGCAAAAACATACGTTGCAAAATCCCAGAGAAGGAGGCCTTTCCTCCCGTATCGATCAGCAAAAATTCCGGCTCCTGCCGATCCAATTATTGACCCGATGATGGCGGATGATCCTAGAAGGGCAACCTCAGAACCATTGAGATTCCATGCCCTTTCGAGGACCAGAAGGGCCACAGATATGGCTGCCAGATCGTATGTAGCAATGAATATTCCGGATCCGGTTAGGGCAGTGTTTAATCTCTTCCGGTTCTTGTCTGATATCATTTTGCTGTCATCCGAGCCTATTGTAAGGATAACCTGACATTCTACCATGGTATTAAATCTTTATATCCGGTTTCGTTCATTCTGAAGACTCCACAGGGCAAGTTTCTAATAATGCCGGGTGCTGATCCGGAAACCCTAAGGGCACCACCATGCTGAACAAGACACTCATAGCAATCAGATCATTCGTCGTTGCAGTTGGTGCGACTGCGGCAAGCTCTTTCGTTGGTGTTTTTGGGGTGTTTCTCGGTGCAACTGCCGTAGAGATGGGGTGGCTTCAGTCATCTGCAAACGCACTGTCCAACGGTGGACAACTCATCTGGGGAAGGCTCAGTGACAGTGTCGGAAGGAGAAGACCTTTCCTCATTGCCGGGAGCATAATTCTTGCGCTCCTCTGGTACATTATGGGAACAATAAGAACACCGGTTGAACTTGTGGTGGTGTACGCCACCATATCGCTCTTTGGTTCTCTTATCACGGTTAACTGGTATTCCCTTATTGCTGATCAGACTGACAGTTCCACCAGGGGAAAATACCTCTCCGTTATCAACATACTGAGTTCCATAGGGACCATCCTGTCCCTGATAGTAATGACATTCCTCTTTCAGGGCCAGGTCACCCGGGACATATTCATCCCCTTTTCAACAGCTGCTGGTTCATACGTTGTTTCGGGGATACTTATGTCACTGTTGAAAGAGCCGTCACACAGGACAGAGGTTACAGGTAAGATCAGGGAAACCCTTAGAAATCTGAAGAAAACTCCCCTATTTTACAGGTACTTTGTTGCCATGAATGTGCAGGGTCTCTTCTGGTCAATGGCGTGGCCAATGTTTCCCATAACAATTGTGCTCGTGATACATTTCACTCTCAGTGACGTGGCTATTCTGACGGTGGCTTCACTGTCAGTGACAATAGTGGTCCAGTATCTTCTTGGAAAGGTGACTGACCGCGTGAACAGGCCTCCGCTAATATTCGCAAACAGGGTAATGCTCAGCGCCATACCCTTGCTTTATGCTTTCTTTTCCAATTTCTGGGAATTCATAATTCTTGAACTGTACAGCGGCGTTCTTGGGTCTATCCAGAATGTGGTGATGAATTCCTATCTTCTGGATATTGTCCCTGATGGCCACAGGGCAGAATACATTTCCATAATAAATGGATTCAATGGCATAGTGTACCTCTTTGGAGCGCTGTCGGGAGGTTATCTTCTGGCTTTCATGCAGACACATTTTCCCCTTCATCTTGCACTGATATTTTCTTATCTCGTGGTTTTTCTTGGGAGACTCCTGTCTTCTCTCCTGTTCATTGGCCTCAAGGAGCCGGAGCAAAAGGGAAGAGCGCCATTGCAACTATATTCACTGCTGTTCAGATTCAAACAGCCAGGGAGCCCGTCTGGAGGAACACTTCGTTTCAGGTAGCTTCACTTGGGAACAAGGATACACCTCCCTGAATCCAGGATTATCACCGTGCATTCGTCCACCAGGACCCCTGAGGATATTCTCCTTCCCAGTACATTCCTGAACCATGATAGAAGATCGACCATGTTCCCCTCAAGTCTGATTCCCGATTCATCAGCTGCGCCTATGACAGTCTTGAGTGCATCCAGAAGATGTGTTCCAGCCTTTATGCTGACTGAGACGGCAATACCATCAGACTGCAAAGCTGTGAGCGTAGCTGCAGCTTGCTGAATCTTTGCATGCGCCCTTCTCTCCAGAATGGAAACATTCTGCCTTGTTGTACCGAGGGAGGCAGCAATTTCACCGAGCGAGAGCCCCTTTTTTCGGAGCCTGATAATCTCCATTTGCCGCTTGGTCAGCAGACCAATCCTGTCTTTTGGTGTATCATTCATGCTGAGAGCATGTCAAGCAATATTGTTTAACTTTAGCATAGATCAAACATTATTATAATCAATGAGGTGATCTGTAAATATGAAGAGAAGCCTCATTGCCATTATCGTAACTGTGATCATTGTGGCTTCGGGAGTAGCAGGATATGCCATATTCAGGCCTCAACCCGGCCTCGTAATATATGTGGCAGATGCCTATGTCGGCGAAGCGGGTGCTCTTTCATCCGGTTTCCACAATGCCACAGGCATCAGGGTGGATCAGCCAATAGGCGGAGGATCTTACACACTTGCAAGGGAGATAGGCCAGGGCGACCCGGCAAGCGTTTTCATATCTGTGGCTCTGAGCACTTATAACATTTCATACCTTAAATCAAGATACACAGGCTGGACTGTTGCATTTGCATCCGATCAGCTGGTGCTGGCATATTCATCGTTATCAAATTCCTCCGTGAACAGCACTGTACAGCTTTTCAATGAGGCCTACGCAGACAACAGCGCATCAGCGTACGGCCAGGCATTTGAACAGCTAACCTCTGGTTCAGTAAAGGTTGGCATTTCCAATGCTAGCAGCGACCCGGCAGGACTCAGGGCTTACCTTTCACTTGAAGTGGCGGGGTATCTGTATCACAACGATTCAACATCCTATTTCATTGATCGACTTGCCCATAACCATTCAGTCACAACGGCCTCCAATGCAGCTGAACTGGTGACTCCCCTGGAGGAGGGAGATATTGGATTTCTTTACATATACAGGTCCGCGGCCATATCCAAGGGACTCCATTATGTAACACTTCCAGATTTCCTTAATTTCGGCAATTCCAGCCTCTCCGGCTTCTATGCCAGATTCAGCTACAATACAACTTCCGGAATCCAGTATGGTATGCCCATTTACCTTTATATCTCAACCGTTGCCAATTCTACTGATCCGGCAGCAGCCATGAGTTTTGTTACCTATTCCGTAGAAAACAACAGCATACTTGCCGGTTTCGGACTGGTCCCTCTCAGGGTCTCCCTGCTGTTTAACAGCACTACACCACCTCCCCAGATACTGAATCTTGTCTCCCAGGGAAAAATAACATACGCCGGTCCCATATGAGGCACCAGAGGCCATTGCTTTTGAAGAGCGGGAAGGATGCACTCTGGTTCATTTCGGTAATATCCATAGCACTGATTTCCATTCCCATACTACTCATTCTAATCTACGGGTTTGCAATTTACCACGACGCCACAGGCTTTGGTACTACAGTGTTGAAGGCGATTGCCCTGACATTGTTCACATCAGCTGTGTCAGCAGCTATTGTGTTTGCCGTATTCACGCCACTGTCATACGAGCTGGCTAGAAAAGCGCACAGGGGCCTTGAAACAATTGCTGACATTCCCGCGTCAATACCTCACCCAATCGTCGGGATTGCAATCCTAATTCTCGGAAGTCCGTTGTCCGAAACCGGCAGATTCCTTCAGTCCATAGGATTTGATTTCTTCGATACCATACAGGGTATGATAATTGCACTCTCTTTTGTATCTGCCCCCATATACATAAGGTCAATGCAATCCGCCATAATTTCCAGAAGCGAGTATCCGGAGCTTCTGGCCCAGTCCCTGGGTGCATCCAGGATCAGGACGCTTTATTCGGTTGTCCTTCCGGCAATGTCGAGGCAGACGATGGCGTCTGCCCTTACTTCAATGAGCAGGGCCATGAGCGAATTCGGATCCATTGCAATCATAGCCTATTACGTTACACAGTATCCATTCTCTGGAGTGAGTGCAGCATCAGTCCTCATATACCAGTATTACGGCTATTTTGGCCCTGGAGTCGCAATAACATCTTCAGCACTCATGATACTATTTTCGCTGGCAATTCTCCTGGCAGGAAGAGTCATGGGCTTTGGCCAGACTGGAGGCGGGAAGATAAATGGCAATTGAGGCTGAGGTATCATACAGAATAGGTGATCTCCTGATCAATGGGAGATTCAGGGCTTATGGAAATGCAATGATAATGGGGCCAAACGGGTCGGGAAAGACCACATTCCTCAGGATTCTGGCCGGCCATCTGCCCGGCTTCAGTGGAAAGATCGTTCTTGACGGTTTGGACATCACTGATCTTCCCCTGCAGAGAAGGGGGGTGGTGTACCTTAACCAGTACACCTATTTTCCAGCAATGAAGGTCCACGACCACATAGCATGGCCGCAGGAAAGATCCGGCAGGGATGGTGAAATCCTTAAGATATGCAGGGACCTGGGAATTGAATACACCGGAAAGGTAGGCAGCCTCAGCATGGGCCAGAAGGCAAGAGTTGCCGTTGCGACTGCAATTTTCAACAAACCCCGCCTAATTCTGTTGGATGAGATCACGTCCACCATAAGTGATGGAACAGACTTCCTGAGATCTGTCCTGAAAATGGCTGCAGAACGCGGATCCCAGGTAATCTATGTTACTCAGAACCAGGTTGATACATCACTGGTCAGTGAGATTTACAGGATGGATCATGGATCACTTGCCCCCGTCTTGCTGCCCTGAAAGGAATCTTTCAACTTCAGTGAGCATGTTCTTCTGGTTCTCATAGGAAAGCGATCTCAGTGCATCCTCGTATTTCATCCAGACGAATCCCATATGCTCGTGAGATATGGTGGGAGATTGCTGGCCATCTGCCTTACCAACAAACATTATGACCCTCTTCCTGACCTTCTGATCCCTGTGGCTGAACCAGTAATCCATCTCATGGCGAAATCCGGGTATTGGATCAACATTCAGACCTGTCTCCTCCAGGGTCTCCCGCTTTGCAGCACTGATCTCTGTTTCACCCTCTTCGATATGGCCCTTCGGGAAATCAAGGAACCCCTCTCTTCTGACAAGGAACAGGTATTCGCGTTCACCCTGGTCGTTTACCCTATACACCATTATGCCACTACTCACCTCATTACTGACTCCGGTCTTCATATGTAACTTCCAATGCGCAATGGCATAATAATCATGGGTTTTCAGTTCAGATACTTACAATCAGGCCACATTTCCAGAAAAAGCTTTTATGCATGATATGATACAGCATGTCATGAGAGAAATAAGGAGTGATTGCCTTTATTGCCCCGGAAACTGAGAATCATCTTGAAGCCATGAGGAACAGGCTTCTAGCCAATTCAATGGATATAATCAGGCTGTTTTCCCAAAGAATTGCCCTGTCAAGGGAAATTGCCCGCGTCAAGAATTCCGCCGGGATCGATTTCAGGGTCAGGGAGAGGGAGCTTGACGTTATCAGGAAGCTTGATCTGGGGGATTTTGTTCTCAATTCCATCCTGAATTCACTGTTTGAATTTTCCATCCGATGCCAGGAATCATCCAGCATGGCCTCCAACGCAGCCAGCATTCCCGCGGAAACTACACTCCGGGGCGATGAGGATGGACTTCTATGGATTCTTGGAAGGCTGATATCAGCACCGGGCGTGGAATTTTATTCTGTTTCCAATATACCAGAGATTCTGAGGATATCTCTCCAGTACTCTGGCGGACACATAATCAATGGGGCTCCACCTTCGGAAGCAGTGGACATATGTATTGGTTTTTCCAATAAAGGATGCTCGGTTGAAATGCCGGACAGCAACACTCTCGTTCTCAGGAATTTGAGTACGCTGACAGCACCTCTCAGAAAGTACAGAATTGTGACTTCATGAAGATCGGCATCGTTGGCTACGGTGGAAGGTTTGGTTCCGCTGCAATGAATTACCTGGGATCGCGGGGAATCAGCACCATAGGAATACATGGCAGGGAATTTAATGATAGATTCATGGATGAGGTTGATTTTGCCATACTGGCTGTCCCTGTTTCGGCTGCACTTTCCATGATTCAGGGAAGCAGCCAGAGGGAAAAGCTGATAGAAATCAGTTCTGTCAAAAGGCCATTCAAGATGTATGCTGGAGAGATAATCAGCATACATCCACTCTTTGGGCCCCTGACCATTGGCAATGAGAGCTTCAGGGACATTGTGCATGTGAGTGATCTTTCTGTGGAAGGATCTGAAGGCATCGTATCCGGAATATTTCCCGATTCAGTCATGAGGTCAATGACCGCAGACGATCATGATCGTTTGATGTCCGATCTGCTCGTCAAGCCCTATATACTCTCCATCATAGGCCATGAGATGGGTTGGGAATCCCATGACGTTAAGACGGGATCGTTCCTGAAATTTCAGTCTGTTGCCAGCATATTGGATTCAGAAAGCCCTGACGTACTGATGGATACAATCAGGCTGAATCCATACTCTGCGGATGTGCTTCAATCTGCACTCAGGGCTTTAAACTCCATAATAGGCAGCCCCAAAGACCGCTGATGCAGAAAAAATAGCAATGTTAATCTGGTCTGTCTCAATATAATCAGGTACATGGATATAACTGACAAGAAGATCATATTCAGCCTGCTCAGGGATGGGAGAGTTCCCCAGAGAAAGATAGCAATGGATGTTGGAATATCCGCGCAGGCACTGAATTACAGGATCAACCGCCTCATTGAAGAGAAGATAATCAAGCGTTTCGCGCTGCACGTTAATCCCGCCCTGATGGGGCAGTTGAGTGCCTTTGCCGCCTTCAAGACGGACTTGGACTATCAGGGTGATGTATTCTCGAAGATAAAGTGCCTTGAGGAGGTGAACCTTTACGGTTTTTCCGGAAAGAATATTGATGACCTTCATTTCAAACTCTCTGATGCCAGGTCAAAGCTTGGGGAACCGGTAATGCAATATATACCTCCAGAAAGGCCAATCGGCATGAACATAAATAGCAGCGATCTCGAAATCATAGGACTCCTGAGAAAGGATCCAAGGATGTCCGTTACCGATATATCAAGTACCCTTGACCTGCCTTACATGACGGCCAAGCGCAGGCTCAACCTGCTCCTGAAGAATCACCTGATTGGAGTCATAACTGAACTTGACCTATCAGGCGGTGATGTTGTTCTATACTCAATCTTCTCAAAATCCGTGGAAAAAGTTTCCAAATTCCTTTCTCCTCAGATTGTGTTCTCCATTGCAGACCAGAAGGCCGGAGTTTTCACGTGCTTCTCAGAGAATCTTAAAAACGCCAAGGAAAGCATATCACGGGTCAGGGAGATTGACAATAGTGCGGATGTCATGATACTCTACGACTACCAGTTCCTCTCCTGACCTTCGTGCTGGCATCACTTCTTTCTCTGCTCCCTCAGTTCAGCCATCATCCTTGTGCTGAGTGCCCGCAGTATCCTGATAAGATATTCCATCTCAGGACTCCTTACCTCGGATAGCAGTTTCAGGGTCTTCCCCTTTCCTTCGGGAGGCTCTATGGTCATCAGATCGCTGCCCACGAAATCGAGGAGTGCCGTGAATAGATTTATAAGGGCTTTCCAAGGGATCCTTTCAAGCTTCTCCTGGAGATCGTCCGGATCGACTAGTCCAGCAACCTGGCTGAGGATAGGAAGTAGCTTTACCACAGCTGAGGCTGCCCCCAGCAGTTCCATTGTGCTGGCGTAGTTAAACAGATTGTCGGATTGCTCTGCAATAGCATCCAGAACGGACATAAGGCCAGATTCCTGCAATTTACGCAGGGTGTTTATGGTAGGTTCAAGTTCTGCCAGTTTTCCAAGTATGTCCTCACGCTTTCCGTCGTCCGCGGTCACTGATACCACCCCCCGTAGACACTGGCCAGGAAATACTTCTCATATATTGCATGGGCAAGTTTCAGTATTTTGCTCCTACCCATGGATCTGCAGTCGGGAAACAGCGTGTCTGGAACAGTGAGCTTCTTCCTGAAGTCGCAGTATGCTATCCATCCAGCATCTCCTGTGTCTGATGCACATAATCCTATTGTATTGTAAGGGACTGGATCGTAAGAACCCAGGATGTCCCCGGCTATCATTGAAGCAGCAGTATCAGCCTGGAAGTGTGCAAATACACCCGCCATTCCTATTCCAATGGATGGTGCAATTGCATCCCCTATTCCATAAATATCATCAAACCTGCTGTTCCTGAAATTCCTTATGTTGGAATCAAGCCATCCCGTCGGAGATTTCAGATCAGGATTCTTTGCCACAAAATCGCTTGGCCTGTGTGGAGGTGCCACTATGGCAAGATCGTAGTCCACAGTTACTCCGGATTCGCCAATCAGCTGTTTTTTATCTCCATCAATGCTGGAGAGCTTGAAGCCGTATATCCCGTTGATATCCTTTTCCTCAAGCCATTTTGTCACAGGATTGGATATTACTGGCCCGAACATTCCCATAGGTTTCTGAACCCAATGGGCCACTGTGATCTCTACATTCTGGCGGATTCCTCTTAATCTGAAGTAATCGTCAGCATCATTGCCATTTCCCACGGTACCGGGGGGGCATTTATACATCTGCGTTGTTACGCCAAGAACAATTTTTCCCCCCTTGAAAGTGGCTATCTGCTTTCTCAGTTCCATGGAACTCTCCATGTCCCAGAAATGGAAAGCATTCTCATATCCCGGAAAGGATTTCGGATCAAACTTCACTCCAGGTGACAGTACCAGGATGTCGTATGGAATCTTTTGTCCCGATACAGTAACTGTGCGATTCTGTGCATCGACATCAGTAACCTCCCCCTTTATTGCTCTGATTCCGGTCTTTGAAAAGTTTTCCATGTCTACACTTATCTGGGATGGTTCCCTGTTTCCAAGTGCGACCAGAGTATAAGACGGTTGGAAGTCGGTCCTGCCATATTTGTCAATGACTGTTATCTCAGTCTCTCCATTTGGCAGGAGCTTTCGCAGCCTGCTTGCTACAAGGCCACCGCCGGCACCGGCCCCTACAACAACTATTCTCTTCGGCATGTGATATCGAAATCAGGCACTGATAAAAATTTTCCCATACTCAGTTCAGCCATAAGTTAGGGTGTAATTCTCTTCCTGATCATAAATGAAAAATAGCCCAGATTAACAGCGGAAACGAACCTACCCATGGGAGAGATTCCATCACTTGGCCATCGTTTGACATAATATTGGGCATGTAACTTCACATGGAATCCAGGCTAACTGTTAAAACCCCAGGCGAACTGGGGTCTGGCATGCACAGGGGTGGCATCCTTCTATCGCTAACAAAGTCCGTGCGGTCATTCATATTTGTATCGCTAGCAGTCAGCGTACCATTCTTTCTGTCCGATCACGGATACTCACCCATCGGCACCTCGCTTGTCATATTTGCCAGTATCGGTATTTCAACGCTATTCCTCTACGTTTATACTGCCCTGCCTTGGCGCACAAAGGCAAGGCTGGTCTTTCTGTCCTCTGCCCTTACGGTTGCAATGGCAATTCTCTTTATAGGAAGGAATCCCGTTGCCCTCATATCTGCTCTGGTGGTCGGAGGGCTTTCCCTTGGAGGAAGGGATTACTCTGCGAACCAGTCCCTGGAACAGTTTACAATCAGCTCATACTCAGAGAACCAGAGGGAAAAGAACGCCATGTTCTCCATCTATAATTTCGCATCATACGGGAGTGGCGCCATAGCGTCATATTTCATATTTGCGCTTGGAAAAAATGACTTTGCACTGATTTTTTTCATTGACCTTATACTTTCGGTCCTTCAGATGATCCTGTACATTTCTATGAATTTCCCTGATGTGAAGCAACGCCAGGCGGAAAGGACCATAGCAGATCCGGCGGTAAGACATGACGTCCGTAAGCTTATGATCCTGTTCGGCGTGGATTCCCTTGGTGGAGGAATTGTGAATACCGCAATCATATCACTATGGTTTGAAGATGTTTACGGGATAACGCTCTCTCAGGCTGGCCTGATATTCGTAGGCGTTAACGTTATCACGGCGCTTTCCGTTTTAGCCTCAGGGCACCTGTCAGGAAGAATCGGACTTGTGCGAACAATGGTCTACACCCATCTCGTTAGCAACGCAATGCTTTTCCTCGTTCCGATCTTCCATGCACTGGCAGTAAGCGAGATTTTTCTCTTCCTGAGACAGAGCACAAGCCAGATGGATGTTCCTGCAAGGGACAGTTTCACTAACACAAAAATTCCCCTTGACTCAAGAGTTTCCGCAAATTCAATTTTTCTTGGTGTCAGGAACGGGGCGCAGGTTCCTGGGCCAGCGATATCCGGATTGCTTATGGACTTTTATCCCCAGGGAGTGTTCATGTTTGCCGCACTCATAAAGATCGCATATGATATTGCGTTTTATCTGGGATATCGCAGCTACAGGATCTGATCGACCAAATCCTATTTGAGAGCCAAAAGAATACATGGGTGAGTGAAACTGGTGAACGGCAAACATGTATTGATAACCGGGGGCGCCGGATTTATTGGATCCAATATGGTTGAGAAACTGTCTGAATCTAACCGCTTAACTGTTGTGGATAACCTTTCTAATGTTGATGATCGATATATACTGAAATATAGAAATCTTAAGGGGTTCAGATTCATAAATGCAGATATCTCTTCCCTTCCTGAAATGGATGATCTCAACGATGTTGATGTTGTGATACACCTCGCGGCCAACTCTGATGTCAGGAACGGATCAAATGGCCCTGAGGTCGATTTCAAGAACAACGTGGTGGGGACATTCAGCCTGCTTGAATACATGAGAAAGAATGATGTGAAGGAAATACTGTTTGCGTCAAGCTCCACTGTTTATGGCGAGGCTTCAAAACTTCCCACACCCGAGGACTACGGACCTTATATGCCGATTTCCAGCTATGGGGCTTCAAAGATGGCAGGCGAAGGCTTCATAACTGCATATTCTCACTATTATGGCATAAGGGGGACAATATTCCGGTTCGCCAACATTGTCGGGAAGAATTCCACGCATGGAGTAATTTTTGATTTCATTAAAAAACTTCAGAAAAACAGCAAAGAACTTGAAATTCTTGGAGATGGTACGCAGAAAAAGTCCTATATGCATGTTTCCGACTGCGTTTCCTCAATGATTTTCGTTCATGAGAGAATGCAGAAGACTGAGATAGTAAATCTTGGAAACAGGGAGATGACATCAGTAACCACAATAGCGCAGAAGGTGGTTGAAAAGATGGGACTCCATGATGTTAAATTCCGTTACACTGGAGGAAAAGACGGCAGGGGCTGGGCAGGTGATGTAAAGATAGCCCAGCTTGATGTGTCCAAACTTTTTGCGACGGGCTGGAGGAATTCCCTCAACAGTGATCAGGCTGTGGAAAGGGCTGTGGAAGAGACCCTCCAGCAGATGGGGTGGGGAAAATGAAAGATAACTTTCCTGAGGACATACGGCTTATACGATGGATAGAAGATAAGATGCATCTTGCAAAATATAATCTTTCCCTCAGTGGACTTGATGAACCTGACTTTGCATCCATGGGAATTGATACCTCCCTTGAAAGCATGAAGAGGGAGGCCAGTGATACAGCCGGCTATTTCAAGAAAATCCTTTGCGATCTCTACGGATACGACATGAATGATGTGTTTCTCACCACTGGCGGATCAGAGGCAATATTTCTCATAAGCCTGCTTTCAAAAGCTTATGGCATGAGTGTCTTTACAGGCATTCCCGAGTACGAGCCCATATTCAATGTTCCACGTAACATGGGGAACCCGGTGGAAAGTTATCAGTACCGGGAATTGCCCTCCAGCATCTCGACAAAATCCGGAAGGAAAGCCGTATTTCTCTCTAACCCTAACAACCCTCTGGGAAACCTTCATTCCGGAAATTATCTCGCAGAACTCCGTGAGTCGGTTGGAAAAAATGGATTGGTATATGTCGACGAAGCATTCCTGGAGTTCGTGATGGAAGAGAAACCTCACAGTGTTTATGACGGTAATCCCGATCTCATAATCAATGGTAGCCTTACAAAATTCTATGGGTTCTCGGGAATGCGTGTTGGCTGGATAGTGGCCGATCGTGAGAAGATCCAGAAACTTAACATTATCAGGACCATAACAGGCACCCGGAATCCTTCATATCCCCTCTGGATAGCCGGGCAGTGTCTTCTTAACAGGAAAAAATTCCAGGAACGTTCCAGGAAAATAGTGCAGCCAAACCTGAAGATACTCTCTTCGGTTGTGGAAACGCATGAAAGTATTAGCTGGGATATGCCTCACCATGCACCATTTGGCCTGGTTAGGTATACCAAGAACGTGGATTCACAGAATCTCTGCGATCTGGCACTTGAAAAGTACGGACTTTTCCTAGATCCGGGAGACTATTTTGGGGAACCACGCAGCTTCAGGATCTGTTTCACCGGAAATCCGTTGAAATTTGCTGAAGCCATGGACGTCTTCACCAGGTTCGTTGAAAATGAATTATAGGTGGGATCTGAACCATGCTGCTGTCTCCCTGAGGCTCATGAGAATGTGATCCCTCTCCATGAATCCATGCCCCTCCCTTGGAAATATGATAAGCCGTACAGTCTTGCCCATGTCCTTCAGCGCCCTGTAGAACTGCAGGTACTGTCCGAGAGGCACGCTGGGATCTTCCTTGCCATGCATCAGCAGAACCGGTGTTTTGACTGATGAAACATATTCCAGCGGTGAGAATTTCCTGAATTTCTTTCCTGTGTATTGGGAATCGTTGTAATGAATGGAATCCCAGTCCGGTATGTTGGTGGTGCCGTGGAAGCTCACCCAGTCGGATATGCCGAACAGGCCTACGGCTGCTGAAAATCTGTCTGTCTGCGTGATTGCCCACGAGGTCATGAACCCGCCGTAAGATCCGCCGGTGATGAACCACTTGCCTGATGCGGTTCTTCCAGAATCCCTAAGGTAGTCCATTCCTGACAGTATATCCTGGAGATCCATTCCACCCATGTCGCCTCTGTTTGCTTCTGCATATTCCCTGCCCTTTCCCGTGCTACCCCTGTAATTTGGCATGAAAATGGAGAAGCCTTCCGACAGGAGGAAGGCGTACCTGTCAGTGAACGTAATGGGAGAGAAAGAGGTTGGTCCCCCATGTATGTATACAATAACAGGCTTATCTTTCCCGGCCGAACGGAATACGCCATAGCATTCAAGACCATCTGTTGATTTCCACCTTACCACCTCTGCAGGATAGGATGTGCAGTCCAACAGTGCGGCATTTTCGTCTGAGATCTTTTTAAGCTTACCTTCTGAAAGCATGAAAACTTCCTGGGGCATGGTGGAATCCTGGAATGCGAAAGCGTAACTGTTCCCATAAAGGGAGAATTCAGGTGCAAATGAAGGAGATACCGTTCCAGTGGCACTCCAAACATCGCTGAAAGATTTTTCGTCAAACACTGAAATTCCTGAGGTGCACTCTGAAGACCAGAGTACGTGGAGATCTCCCTGGGCATCCCATGACATGTCAGAGAAGCTTCTGTTTGAACCAACGGTTATATTTGTGGTCTCTCCCGACTCAACACTGTATACAAGTATGTCGCCGGAGGTGACCCCGCGATCGCTCCAGAGCGATTCCAAAAATGCAATTTTCTCGCCATCCATTGAGAATTTTGGCCTGGCTACTGAACGCCATTCCGGGGTGTATAGCTTTGAAATCTTCCGACTGCCGTACTCCATTGATGAAATGCTTCCATGGTACCAGGATTGCTCCTGCGGATCCGGAGACGTGACCATGGCAATTCTGGATCCTGAAACCGTGAACTCCCATACCTGAACAGAATCCGTAAGCTTCGAGAAACCTGTCCCAGGAACATAATGATAAAGGGACTGGTACCTGTCCTCCTCCTCGAAGAAATACCCGTCATCGCCACCTTCCTTTCTTAACTTCCTCTCCTTATCCAGCGGGTCAGTCATAAGAATAAGTATGGTACCATCAGCCATCCATTCAAGGCCATGTGCTGGTGATCCCAGAACAATCTTCTCGCCTGTTCCTGTCCCCAGATCAACAATGTGCAGGAAATTGTCATCGCCGTCCGATGAAGAGAAAGCAATCCTTCTGGAATCCTGGCTGAACCTGGGATTGGAAAACCTCGCCCCTGACTCAGAAAACGATCCCGCAACTTTTCCGGTTTGTAAATCCCTGACCACCACTGAACCTTCAACGGCCTTCTTCTTTTCCTTGTAGACCCTTGATGATGTGTACGCCACCATCCTTCCGTCCCTGGAGAATGTTACAGCTGAAATGGA
The DNA here is from genome assembly GCA_023379355.1 of Thermoplasmatota archaeon. The sequence goes on along the minus strand of JAMCUD010000081.1, from coordinate 16,235 downwards.
TCTGGAACTAAGAAAATCCTCTATCTTTTGATCCCGTGCCATGTTCAGGCAATTGCTATGTTTATTTATATTGTTGCAAAACCAAGAATATGAAAGGCTCAGGGCAATGTTATAATGCCTCTTTATCATTCCAGCGGGTCATGGAACTGAGGTGGGAGGAGATCATTTCATCCAGGGGAACCCTGAAAACTGATCCGCTTCTTTATTCCGAGAAGGCCTATCTCCTGCTTCCTTCCATAGGTGGTGAGAACCGTTTCATGGTGGTCTCCTCGACCATGAGCAGGAGGTTTTACATAGCCAGTGATTCGCTTAGCAGTATGGAGAGGCTCCGAACCTTCTTCTTCCGTGTATATGGCATGGTAGCCGAGGCGTCATCGCCGCCGGATGGTTATAATCATCATTTTATCCTGCAGAATTCCAGAAGAAATCGCAAAATAGGAGAATTCTATCACCCTGGATTTCTGCGAAACATAATAGACGTCGGATCCTTAGGGGAGGATATGGAATCAATGTATCTGGTTTCCATCCGATCCGGGCATTCGTTCAAAGGTACCACGAGATTTAACTTCACTGCAAGAGTCTCGTTCATTGATGCCCATAAACTATCCTCGACCAGGGATATTCTGTTATCTGAAATCCGTCAGATAAGGAAGAGATGGAAGTGGAGATTCCATACGGGAAGTTTGAGGAACACTTCAGATAATATTCTTGCCGATACAACAAACCTGATCAACTTTATCCGGATTCCAGCTGAAAACGATTTTGTCGTGTAACTTTAGTTGTTTGAGATCCTTGCCATTACTGTGAATATGGTCATCCACTCAGGGATTTTCCTCAAGATCCGGGATCTCCAGACATTTAAGGCACCTTGAGAAGAGGCTTTCGTCTTCACAGCCCATGGATTCTATCCTTCTCCTTATTTCAACATATATCTCCTGAAGATCGTGAACGTAACTCCTGACGATTCTTGCGGCCATCTGACTCTCCGGCACAGTTATTTCAGTAGCGCCGTTCAGTGCCGAGTAGAAAGCATATTTTGCCTGCTGCTGGCTGTTAAAGAATATCCTGCTTCCGTCCAGCAGGAGATACACGCCCTCCAGTTCCCGGTACATGCTTATCTCATTTGCTCGGGGGAGTATGAGGGAATCTCCAGAAGTACCAGGGACAATGTAAGCGTCTGGAAATCTCTTCACCGAGATTCCATTAAGCAAAACGCTGGGATCACACGGAGAAGCTTTTTCCATGAATCAATATTGCCATGGCAAATAAGATATTATCCCTGGCGCTGCCCAACGATGCAGGTTTTCTCTCCGGTGAATGTCTACGGTTCAGCTGTCCTCATAGTAATGATGGTGTTCTACATATACGAAAACAGGAAGCCCGTCTTCACTCTTCTCTTTGGGGTGATGTGCATAGGTTCCTCTGCGTATGGATTCCTCGCCGGAACATGGCCATTCGGTGTCATAGAGATAATATGGGCTGCCTTCAGCATCAGGAAATACATATCCATAAGGGGAAAGGGAAGTCCAGGTCACTCCTGATCCCGTTCGATCTTGAATGACGGATTCGTGTATTTTCTGTCAGTCTTGAATGGTCTGAATGGCCTGCCATTTCCGTAATAGAATTTGGAGAAGAACTCCACGTAAAGAAGCCTTGCACCCTGTATTCCAGGCTCGAAAACAGCTATTACAAGGTTGAAAAGCTGTCCGAATACCAGAATTATGATTCCTATGATGGCAAAAAGAGGGGATTTCATCACACCCTTCATGAAGATGAGATCTATGACCTGAGCCAGAATAACTGAGGCAAGCAGAATTCCCAGTATCCTGGTGTATGAAAGTATATGGCTTATTATTGACGGTATCTCCACGGCACCCTTTGTCCCCTCGGATACGCCAACTATTATGATCCCTGCCACAAAGGCTGCAATGGACAGGACCCCTTCAGGGTTTGTGTGTATATTAAGTGATATTCCGCTGTGCTGGTGTATGAGATTTAGACCAAATATTGCAATTCCCCATGCCATCATCAGCCACCCCACCTTGCCGGCAACACCCCTGCGGTGCCCGAGTGTGGCTTCGTTTACCATGCCCAGAATGAGGCCGAAGGATACCATTGCGAGCCCAACGTAGCCTGAAAATAGCAACAGCTTGGGTATCATGAGTGAAACACTGAATATCACGATGGGTGTCGGAGGGAATCCCCCTATATGAGCACCGGAGAATCCCGTGCTTGTCTGGAACACAGTTATGGGGAGAATGGGGAACCCGAAGAAATTGTTGAAAAGAAGACCTACCGCAATGGCCATGATAGACGCGGGAATGAGTGTTTTCCCGAGTATCAGAAGTGGATTCCTTCCGAAGATGGTCATTGCGAACCTGGTAAGTGATTTTGGAAGGATAGTCCTGCTTCCCGGCCTCTGGAGTTTACGTACCATCCATATGGCAAGAAGTAGAATAACGAGGCCGTATCCCCAGTCACCGACCATTATCCCAAAGAAGATCGGGAAAATTATTCCAAAAATCATTGTAGGATCAAACTCAAACTCCTGGGGCAGGCTGTAAAACCTCACAAAGAATTCAAAAATCCTGAATTTCCTTGGATTCTCAAGCAGTGTGGGAGGGGAATCCTTCGTTTCGATCTGCCCTACAATAACCCTGCCTTCTGCTGCTTTTTCTACCAATTTCACTGCAGCATTGAAGTATTTTTCGGGCACCCAGCCCTCCATGACGAATGTATCCTGAGTTGATGCGAGCCTCTCGGAAACCTCAAGTTTCCTGTTCTCTATATCAAGCTGCTCCCTGATCTGGACAACACTGGTGAAGTAATCCTGGGAGAGATGTTCCAGTTCCCGGCGTATGTTTTCAAGTGCAATCCTGTCCTCATCCATCTTCTCTCTGAGGTACGCCTCCGCTTCTTCGGGAGTCCCGCTCATTAGTGGTATGTGGACTATAGTGAAACTCATGTCGTTGGCTGCCCTTGCAAGATCAGAATCCCTACCGGTTGGAATACTTATGATGTGTGTATTGTCGTTAATGCTTATTATTGTGGAATCCGGAATTTTATTCTTCAGTTCTTCCAGTGAACTGTCGTCAGGCCGGTCTGTCACCAGATATGACATTATCTGCGATCCATTGAAAATTGAGAGATCATATTTCAGACCCCTGAGCTTTGATATGATCTGCAGCCGGCTCTCAGCCTCCTTCAGCCTGGCCAGAAGATCCGTTTCCTGATCCTTGAGGGATTTCAGATGATTCTCAATGTCTATTTTGGATGCCTCGTTAACAAGCTCATCCACCGAGGAAAAAGTTCTTCTCTCCCTGACCTCTCTGTGGGGCAACATGGCTTCGTATCCCCTGAACCTCTGCAGCAATGTGTTTATCTTCCTGTAGAGTTCACTAGGCCTGGCATTTCCAAGCATTTTAGCCAGATCCTGCGATACTGGTTCCAGCTGTATGACACCCGCATCATGAAGGGCGGATATTATCTGATCCTTCCTCTGGTTCGAGCCTATTATGCGGATTCGGACCATCTTTTCCGGCCTGATTCCCATGTCACACCTCCAGGTATTCCTCGATCGCTTCCAGCAGATATTTCTCGATTTCCTCGTCCTTTATCCTTAACTTGAGCCTTGCTGATTTTGCCATCGCATCCTTAATCATTATTTCCGATCTGGCAAGTGCGTCTTTGCGGGCCTCCTCGATTTCACGTTCCATCCCCAGCTGAAGTTCCTCTTCCCTAGCTTTAACATGGAGTTTTAGCGAATTTTCAGCCTCAGCAAGTTCCTTTTCCTTTTCGCTTTTCAATGAAGCCAGCAGTGAGTTCACAGATTCTTCCTTTTCCTTTATAACCTTAAGAGTCTCCAGATCATCCATTAAAATACCCCCAGAAACAGAAGGGAGAGGATAACCACCGATATTGCTGGATTTACAAGGGCGAAGGCTATCCTGATCCTGCGGAATGCTCTCAATCTGGGATTGTTCCTGATTTCCTCCCTTGTAACCATGTGCTTCATGTACTTTTCCAGCGGCTTCTCCCAGTATTTCATTGCGTCTGTTCCTCCTTTCGCTCCATCTTTCTCTTTATCATCTTCAGTGTCGTGAACATGTCCCGTTCAATCTCGTCAAGCCTCATCCTTATCATTTTGGCACTTGCAGTGAGTTGCGGTATCAACAGGTTTTCAATCGCATTGGACCGTCTCTTGGTCTTGTCTATCTCATGAAGAAGTTTCCTCATGGAGTTTTCTTTCTCTGCTATCTCAACAAGCTGAACGTAAATCCTTTCAAACATCTTTATGGCGTCGTTTATTGCAGTGGGAACGGATATGGCCCTGTACTGATTGGAGAGAATTGTCTGGTTGTAATTCCTGCTTAATTCCGGAATCCTGACGCCCATTACATTTTTCATGCTGACAGCGACTGTGGAATCGGCTGACATGTATGCAATCCTTTCCAGTTCCATGGTACCTGATACTATTTCCGCCATTCTGACAGTTTCAATTGCCTCTCCTATTTCCGATCTGAGGTTTTCCCTGAGTCCCCTGACCGACCTGCTGATGGCGAAGAATTCCATTACAAGTGATGAACGCTTCATCTTCAGCAGATCAAGCCCTCTCTTGGCGAGCTTTATCCGCCTATTTGTCCGTATCAGTTCAATCCTTGTTGGTTTTATATCAATCTGAGGCATTATTTTTCCTTCTTCCACTTTCCATATTTTTCGATGAAATCTTTCTTGACCCTTTTCATGTCTGATTCTGGAAGTTCCGACATCAACTCCCAGCCAATGCCAAGAGTGTCCTCGATGGATCGGTCTTCGTAGAAACCCTGGTTGACATATCTCCGCTCGAATTCGTCAGCGAATCTCAGGTATTTTCTATCGTTCTGGCCCAGCGCCTCTTCTCCCACGATCGCGCTTAGAGACCTGAGGTCCTTACCATTTGCATAGGCTGCATAGAGCTGATCGGCCACTCCTCTGTGATCCTCGCGTGTCCTTCCCTTTCCTATTCCCTGATTCATGAGCCTGGAGAGTGAAGGGAGCACATCTACGGGGGGATAGATGCCCTTCCTCTGAAGATCCCTGCTCAGAACTATCTGGCCCTCAGTAATGTATCCCGTCAGGTCAGGTATGGGATTTGTAATGTCATCCCCTGGCATCGTGAGTATTGGTATCTGTGTAATGGAGCCGTTCTTGCCTCTAATTTTTCCGGCCCTTTCATATATTGTGCTTAGATCGGTGTACATGTATCCAGGGAAACCGCGTCTCCCCGGGACTTCCTCTCTGGCGGAGGATATTTCCCTAAGGGCTTCACAGTAGTTTGTCATATCTGACAGTATTACCAGGATATGCATCTCACGCTCATAGGCTAGGTATTCAGCTGTTGTAAGGGCAACCTTTGGAAGTATGATCCTTTCCATGCTCGGGTCGGACGACAGGTTTAGGAACAGAACGGAACGTGATATTGCGCCTGTCTTTGTGAATTCACTGACAAAGTAATTGGCTTCCTCACTTGTGATTCCCATGGCTCCGAATATGACCGCAAAGTTCTCGCTGCTGCCAAGAACCTTTGCCTGTCTTGCTATCTGGGCAGCCAGCCTGTTGTGCGAAAGACCGGAAGAGGAGAATATGGGCAGCTTCTGCCCCCTGACCAGAGTATTCATACCGTCTATTGTTGAAATTCCAGTCTCTATGAATTCTGATGGTTCTTCCCGTGAGTACGGATTTATGGCATTTCCAACAATTTCTATCCTTTCCTTGCTAATTATTGGCGGTAGGTCATCCTTTGGTTCTCCTAGTCCATTGAATATCCTACCAAGCATCTCATCTGATACGGAGACCCTTGCAGTAGTGCCAAGGAATTTTACCTTGGTTGAATCCACATCCATTCCGGAGGTTGGACCAAATACCTGAACTACCGCCAGACCCCTGCCGGTGTCAAGGACCTGCCCGGCCCTCTTCTCGCCATTTGGGAGTGATATTTCCACTAGTTCATTATAAGCGGCGTTTTCCACCTTTTCCACAAATACGAGGGGTCCTGCAATCTGTGAAACTGTCCTGTAACTTACCTGTGCCATCTTCATGCCTCCATCAGACTTTCAATCTGCCCTGTAATTTCGCTGATCAGGTTTTCAAGATATCCCTGGAATTCTGATTCCCGTACTTCCTTCATTCTGGATATCATCTCCCTAGCCTTCATTGTCTGTACCTGCGACATTGTCAGGCCCTTCTCGAGAGCCCTAGACTGTTCTCTTCCAAGGGTCAGGATTGCCTTGAGCATTCCATATTGCTTCTTAATAGAGCAGTACTGATCGATGTCATCAAAGGCACTCTGCTGGAGGAAATCCTCCCTTATCATCCTGGCTATGTCCAGTATATTCTTCTCCCTCTCGGGAAGAGCGTCGTAACCCACCAGCTGCACAACCTCCTGAAGTTCGGCCTCCTTCTGGAGTATACCCATCGCCTCATCATACATGTCTCCCCAATCCTGAGCTACATTCTCTGTGAACCATTTTCTAAGGTCTGACTGGTAAAGGGAATAGCTGTTTAGCCAGTTTATGGATGGGAAATGCCTTCTCGAAGCCAAGGATGAATCCAGAGCCCAGAATACTCTCGTCACTCTGAGAGTGTTCTGGGATACTGGTTCAGATATGTCTCCACCTGGCGGCGAGACCGCTCCAACTATTGTTATTGAACCGGACCTATCCTCGTCAGAAGTAACTATGGCATTGCCAGACCGCTCATAGAATTCAGAAAGACGCCTGCCGAGATATGCAGGATAACCCTCTTCCCCTGGCATTTCCTCCAACCTTCCGGATATTTCCCTAAGCGCCTCTGCCCATCTTGACGTACTGTCTGCCATGAGAGCAACCCCATAACCCATGTCACGATAATATTCAGCGATGGTGATGCCGGTGTAAATACTGGCCTCTCTTGCAGCCACTGGCATGTTAGAAGTGTTTGCTATAAGCACAGTCCTTTCCATGAGGGGTTTGCCAGACTTTGGATCAGTCAGCTCCGGAAATGTTGTAAGAATTTCCGTCATCTCATTACCTCTCTCGCCACATCCCACATAGACAACTATGTCACTGTCAGCCCATTTGGAAAGCTGATGCTGGACAACTGTCTTGCCGCTGCCAAACGGCCCCGGAACTGCCACAGTTCCTCCCTTCGCGACCGGAAAGAATGTGTCAATGACACGCTGGCCTGTTATTAGCGGTATTTCTGGAGCGAGCTTTCTCTGGACACGCCTGGCTACTCTTACCGGCCATTCCTGCTTAAGCCTGATCCCAGAATCGCCATCGCCTGTCTCAACTATTGCCACTGTATCTGAAACCCTGAAATTTCCGGATTTGATATCCTTGATCTTTCCGGAAACGCCGAATGGAACCATGATCTTATGGTTTATGATTCCGGTTTCCTGGACCTCCCCAATTATCTGCCCCGGAACTACGTCAGTTCCAGCCTTAACAAGAGGTACGAATTCCCACAGCTTTTCTTCATCAAGAGGTGCTGCAGTGAAACCTCTTCTGATAAAATCTCCTGTCTTTTCTCTGATCACGTCCAGTGGTCTCTGAATTCCGTCGTATATGGATTTAAGCAGACCTGGCCCAAGATCAACGGACAGGGGTTTGTGAGTGTTCTCAACCTTTTCACCAGGTCTTATGCCGCTTGTGTCCTCGTAGACCTGTATTGTGGCTTTGTTGCCTGTGAGCCTTATTATTTCCCCAACGAGGCCGAGATCTCCTACCCTCACGACATCGTACATTCTTGCCTGATCAACATCTTCTGCAATAACAACCGGACCTGAAATTCTTACAATTTTCCCCATAATTCACCTTCCTATTTCTACACCCAATATTCTCTTTGCCAGATCGTTAACCGACTCCAGGTCCTGGCCACCAGGGAGTGGTATGAACACAACGACCGGATCAGTGGAAACATCTATGGCTCTAAGGGTGCGTTGATCCATGTAAGACTTGAGGCTTTCCGATACCATGATGAGAGAGAACTTTTTGTCCCTCATCATTCCCTGTAAAGCCTCCACTCCTTTCTCCTTTTCCGCAATGAATGAGTTCTCAACCCCTACAAGCCTGAATCCAAGAACAAGTTCTCTTTCCCCTATTACCGCAATGTTTCCAACTTTCTGTCCCTTGATCATGCAAACACCTCAGAATATTAGCGCCTTGATATTTTCCTCAGTTATTGAATAGTATTTTCCAAGGGATATTGATCTGACTCTCTCCCTCTCCAACTCTGATCTCAGAATAAATGCAAATATTGATCCTACTGAAAGTGCCTCTGAATTGAAGATATCCAAATATCTCCTGTAGATTGACGATCTGATTGCACTCTCAAGTGATTCAAGCCTCCTGCTTTCCAGGTAATTCTTGAAATCAACGCCCAAATTTACCAGGGCACCCAGTTTTTCAATGGCCTTTTCAATGCCTCCTGCCGCGAAAAGATCCTGAAGTCTGGAGAAGTCCAGAGATCCCATTGTAATTAGTCCTTCCTTGATACGTTCATACTCGATACCCAGATCGATTGCCTTGAGCACGACCATGATGTTCCTTAGATCTATTTCTTCAGATATGTAACGCCTTAGAGGGCCCTCGTCACCGTTGTAGAATTTTACTGATTCAATGAGCTTAGCGTAGTAATGAGTATCCAGAGCCGACATAAGTATACTAACGTCCCCTGTTTTTCTGAACCTGTCCATGTTCAGGAGGAGCTGCTGGCCGTAACCGAAATTGGAAAGGTAGTTTACAACAGAATCCATATTTGATTGTGAAAGGAGAACATTATAGTCATCCTTTGTGAGATTTCCCCCGAATATCCCTATTGGTACGTCCCTGAAGCTCAGGAGAAAGCTTTCCGTTTCTTTAACGCCATATCCAAGGTATTTAGACGATATGACAGACTTTATATTGGAAATATCCCACTTCGCCAGATATGCTCTGATCACGTCTCTTGCCGGAACAGGAGCGGCAAAAAGTGCGATCCTGTTTCTAACTATCAACCTGTGGTTCAGTGCCATATTCACAAGGTCTATGCCCTTGTATACGGCGCTGAACTGCTCCATATCACTCCTGTAAAATGTGCTGAAAAGCTCAGTGGCAATCTCATCCGGATTCTTTGCTCCCAGAAGCCTTTTTATTGCATCCTCGGAAAGGAAATCTGTGCCGTAAGCCTTCACTCGGCCATAAGAACCCGTGTAGGTGGGATCCATAACTCATTCTCCAAGGTGTTCTGATATCTTCGCTATAAGCTTTTCATGGACCTCTCTAAAGAGCGAGCTTAAGGTAAGGTCGAGTTCCCTGCTGCCGTCAGATGACTGGGCAACAATTCCCCCATAGGGATCAGCTTTAGCCTTCTTCACCTTCAGACCTGGCTCGGTCTTCAGTATCTCAGCTTCCTTGTCTCCAGCCAGTATGACGCAATCTTCTCCCAGGTTTTTCCTGGCAACCTGCGCCATTTTAAGTACCAGACTCTTATAAACAGGTTTGTTGCTTAATTCCCTGAGATAAACCATGGCCTTACCAAGGGCCTCCTGAATAAGCGAGCTCTCCTTTGTCCTGATTATTTTAAGGGATTCCATTTCTGCTGAACTTAGGATTGTCCGTTCAACAGTCCTTCTCTCCTCCTCGGTTTTTTTCCTGTATTTCTCTTCTAGATCCCTTATCTGCAGCTCCTGGCTTCTCTTCAACTCCTGTATTTTCTGATCATAGTATTCACTGAGACTGTTAAGTTCTCTGGTGCCTCGAAGTTCAATGTCCTTTAGTATTTCTTCCAGTGTCATTGGATACCTTCAGAGTATATGTAACAGCAGGATTATACCAAGGACAAACCCGATTATCCACAGAGTCTCAGGTATGACAAAGAATATCAGAACCTGTCCAAACTTTTCCGGTTTCTCAGCAATGATTCCCATACCTGCCGCACCTATTCCCTGCTGTGCCATACCGGTACCGATAAGGCCCCCAGCAATGGATATGGAGGCAGCAATGGCCAATAGTGCTGATGTATAGTCAATAGTCATGCGCTATGCACCGCAGGATCATTGTTGGAGGCTATATAAAACTGATATCTCAATTCGTCTGGTTGAGCTCAGTCAGTGTGCTTCAAGAGTATTACTCTTCCACTGTTGATTCTGCTCTTTCCCATGGGATCATCCATTACGAAAGTGAATTTCTCTCCACTTCCGTCTATGATCCCCCTGATCCTGCTGGTGATCCTGGAAAGAGTTTCCGGATCTGTGTCGCCATCATCAAAAAGCTGAAGTTTTTCAAGGATGTGCGTCAATATTCCTTCTACGGTGGTGATTTCGCCGGTCGATATTTCGCCTGGTTCAATCTCCGCCTCCAGCTCGGGTATCTGTATCCTTGCCTCCGGAGACCTGTAGAGTATAGTCCTTATGTCATCATAGTTCCTTATTTCAAGCACAAGGGTCTTTGGCTCCTCTCTCTCTATCTGTCTGACCTGCGTGCTCTTGTAAAGACACTTCTTGCAGAAAAAAGTCTCTATTTCAACGGCTTCTTCGTATGTTATCCTCGTGCGGTAGAATATGAAGTAAAGCTTTGATCCGCATGCCGGACATGGTGTATCCGTTTGGAATTCGGTAGGAATTTCCTCATCTATGCCATCTTCACTCATATGCTTTTACCCACGATTTTAATGGTTCCCTTACAATGTGCCTTACGTTTCTCATATCTGTCACAGATGATCTTCCTGTCAGGAACATTGCAATTTTCAGGTCCCTGATTATCTGCGCGATCTCCCTCTCAATATCATCCTGGGACGCATCAGCGCTCTTGAGAAGAGTCCTAGCGAATCCTCCAGCCGATGCTCCCATGATCAGTGCCTTTGCCAAGTCAAGGCCATTTCTCAGCCCCCCGCTGCCGATGACGGGGACCCCTACGTCACAGTATTTTACTGATGCCGGAGACGGTACGCCCCAGTTCCAGAATGAAAGTCCGGAGGCCATTTTCTCAGGGTCTCCAGCTTTCTTTGCCCTATGATATTCGATGGCAGCAAAGGATGTGCCGCCAAGGCCACCGACATCAATTGCCTTGACGCCGGCATCCTTTAGTTGCAGAGCTGCCTCCCTTGAGAAACCATTACCCGTCTCCTTGGCAATAACGGGATAACTCGAAGCTATTTCAGCCAGCCTTCTCAATACTCCCTTGGCATTTCTGTCTCCCTCTGGCTGAACCATTTCCTGAAGGAAATTGAAGTGTACAATGAGGTAATGCGCATCAATAAGATTCATAACATATTCTATGTCCCTGTCCGTAAATGCCGGCTTCTCCTGCCTTATAAGCTGGGGCGCACCTATGTTTGCAATTCTTACTGGCACCTTTCTTTCCAGTATAACTGAAAATGTACCTGCCAATTCCCTCTTCTCCACGGCAGCCCTCATGCTTCCTACCCCCATCGGAATGCCGAACTTTTCCGCCGCGGCTGCCAGGTTGTAGTTAATGCGCCTGGCCAGCTCAGTGCCTCCTGTCATGGATGAAATGATCATTGGATAATTTATTCTGTGCCCTATGAACTGCGCAGTGGTGTCAATCGCATCGAAGTTAATCTCAGGGATGGCCTGATGAATTATCTCGATATCGTCCCAGTAATTGTGATTGGTTGAAACGTTCTCAGTCTCTGCAATCCTGACATGTTCTTCCTTTCTATTCTCTATCATTTAATCACCGTACCAATGAACTGATCCTTGCCGATATCATGTATCCTTTCAGGGTGCTTTCCGTTAAGGAGATAGACTGGGGCACCATTCTCAGCTATTTTGATCATCACCCCAAGCTTCTTCTCCATACCTCCTGTGACGTCCTTACCCTCTATGTTGAACGCCTCGTTTCCCCTTAGTTCTTTCCTGAGCTCCGCATTACGGTAGACCTTAGGATTCCTGTCAAATATGCCATCAACGTCGCTCAGAAAAATGACCCTTTCGGGCTTGAAATAAGAAGCCAGAGCCAGCATCAAGTCGTCACCGGATATTATACCTGAATTTCCATTCCGGATAAATACATCACCGAATGTGACTGGTGTCAGCCCGGCTTCCAGGTAGGAAGACATCAATTCATAGGGTGGTACGAACGGATCAGGGCAAGAAGCTGGTGGTATTCCAATACCTGAAAACCCCTCAGCCAGCATTACTCCAATTATTCTTTGATTTAAATCCACCATGTCCCTGTGGACTATTGAAATGCCAGAATGCCTTGATGATGCCGGGTTTTCCTTCAACTGGTATTCACTTGCTTTAATATGCCCGAAGGACCCTCCTCCATGAACCAGGATGACCTCATCTTTGATGTTTCGAAGCTCGTGGATGATCTTTCTGGTTGTCTGCTGTAGAAAATACCTGTATCGAGACTTTATGGTAATGACACTGCCTCCCAGTTTCACCAGATGCATCTATTGGCAAAGTCCAACATGAATATAAATGTAAGACCGGAAATTAATCCAAAGGATACAACGTTCAACAGTTAGACCATCTGAACCTGCATTGTAATTTTTCTCGCATCTTCACGTTCTGTGGATGTTGTTCTGGAATATCTTTATTCAGAATCATTTTTGTGCAGTAATATTTATTAGATTTTTATTTATAAAATAAATAGAATTATTACAGCTCATCCAATTAAGTCTCATGCTTGATAATTTATTTCAGCCAAGGTCCATATGCCTGGTTGGAGCGTCTGATGATTCCGGCAAGATCGGAAACGTGATTCTCAGAAATTTAATTACAGCAGGCTACCAGGGCAAGATACTTCCCGTTAATCCTTCCCATAGTGAACTTCTCGGGATTAAGTGCTATTCAGACATTAAATCTATTCCCTATGAAATTGATCTTTGTGTCATTTCCATACCTGCAAAAAATTCTATTCCAGTTGTCAGGGATGCAGTATCGCTGAAAGTTCCATTCATTGTGATGATACCGGGTGGTTTTGCAGAGGCAGGAGATGAAGGGAAATCGCTTCAGGAAGAACTTAGGTCAGCCATAGATGGGTCGGGCACCAGAATCATAGGGCCGAATACTGTTGGTATATACATCCCGAAATCCGGTATTAATACAACACTTACTCCAACTGAAAGGGTGCAGTTTCCGCCCCCGGGATCGATCGCCATAATATCGCAGAGTGGTGCTCTCGGACTCCTCACGATGGACACAGTGTCTGAATACGGGACTGGCATCCACTCATTTGTCAATCTAGGAAACCGATCTGATCTTGATGAACTGGATTTTCTGCAATACTTGTCTTCCAAGGAAGATGTGAAGGGTATTGCAATTTATCTGGAGAGTGTATCCCGAGGTAAAGATTTCCTGCGCGAAGTGAAGGAAATCTTTCCCAGGAAACCCGTAGTTGTATTGAAATCAGGTAGGACACAGACTTCTGCGAGAGCTGCGTCCCTGCATACAGCTTCGATGGCCACGGATGATCGAATTGCTGAGGGGGTCTTCAGGCAGGCAGGAATTATCAGGGCAGAAAACGAGACCGAACTAATGGATTTTGTTAGAACGCTCTCATATTCTAGGAAAGCTTCCGGAAACAGGGTGGCAGTTGTCACAAGTGCTGGAGGAGTGGGTGTAGTAACTGCTGATCTCATATCGATGCCTAAGCATCCGGATCTAAGGATGGCTGATCTATCTGATTCAACGATAAGAAAGATCAGAACGATGATTGTCCCATTTGGATCAGCGATGAATCCCGTGGATATAACCGCGGACGGAAGCGTTAACCAGATCGACAAGGTCCTATCCGTACTTAACGATGCAGAGGAAGTTGACATAATAGTTCTTTACGCTCTCCCACAGACCCCCAAGATGTCAATGGACCTGGTGGACGTAGTTGTCAAATGGAAGGGGTTGGGAAAGCCTTTACTCGTAGGAGTTCTGGGATTTAAAATGGCTAAACAGATGATCGTTGCCCTCGAGCAGAATGAGGTTCCAGTCTTTCCCAGCATCTCCAGAACGGTAAGGTCAGCTGAAGCGCTGTCCCGCTATAACTATTATACGAGGAGGGTAAGGAATGCCGTTCATTGAATGTGCGTCAGAAGGACTTATTGACGAGTACAATGCCAAGGCTATCCTGAGAAAATATTCCATTAGTACGCCTAAAGGGTTATTGTTCCGGGACGGTAAACTTCCAGGAACTATTCCACTTCGTTTTCCGCTCGTAACCAAAGCTGTTGACTCAAGGCTGCTCCACAAGTCTGATGTGGGTGCTGTAATCGTAGGAATAAGAGACAGACAACAGCTTACAGAGGCTTTCGAAGAGATTAAACGAAGATTTCCGGGAAGGGGCATATTGGTGGAAGAGATGATTATGGGGAATGTAGAGGCAATCCTCGGAGTAAGTAAGAACAATACTTTTGGGCACGTCATTATGCTGGGCACGGGAGGAGCCCTGGCGGAAATTTTTGATGACGTATCTTTCAGGACTGCCGACATTTCTGAAACGGACATACTCGAGATGATAAACGAAACTTCTCTGGGAAAATTTGCACAGGGGTTTAGAGGCATCAGGATAAGCAAGAAAAAAATTGTTGATGCTGTAATTTCCATATCAAACCTGATCAGAACTGAGGGATCATGTATTGACTCTCTAGATATCAATCCGCTCATACTTACCGAGGATAATGCTATTGCTGCTGATGCAAAAATCGTGGTCTCAGGAAATTCGTTAAAACGCTAGATTTTTTGAGGAGACAAGAGCAAAAGTATTTTTAGTGATTTAAGACTTTCAGGCTGGTTGGGTAAGTGATTTATCAGGGCCGGTAGATCAGCGGTAGATCGCCTGCTTTGCAAGCAGGAGGCCTCGGGTTCAAATCCCGACCGGTCCATTGTGAAATGTGTAATAATCTGAGAATAAGTTGTTTAATGACATGTTTTGCATTCACAAACTGAAGTCGGTTCTAATCTCAGTGGTTATTTTTTGAGTAACCCCTTTATCCGCGTATGGAACATGAAGAGTTAATCCATAACAAAATTATGTGCTTTAAGTCTTCAAAAATTCATTCATCAATTCCGTATATAGTCTATATCAGATTGCTGTGCCCATATTTTCTTTTGTATACTTACATAGCATAGTGTACACAGGGTTAATTCCATTTATTGAATATGGAATATGTGTTCTTTCCTTTCATTTTGGGCCAATAGCGGACAAAGCCCATGATAAAAGATACTTGATTTCATCCTCTTCCGTCATTATTGGTTTTTCATCATTAATTCTATCTATCTACATCTATACTGGAAAGCTGGGCGAACTCACGTTTGCCGCTTTGATTGCAATTATGGCAGTAGGTCATGATATAGTATGTACTGGGGACTGGACTGTAGACTTAGGCATATAATTGAATTTGCTTTTGTCAAATAAATATGGCAATATGGAATGCTACCAGTTCACTTCGGCTTTTGTCCAAAAGTTATTAATACAAGCAAAGTTTATAATACACACACATATGTGTATAGTAATGTCAAGCAAAAATATATCAATTTCCGATGAAGCTTACAATAAATTGAAGCAATTAAAGGGCAAAAAGGAAAGTTTCACGGATGTTATAAATCGGCTAACCTCAAAATCCACACTGCTTGAATTAAGGGGGATCCTTTCAAAAGACGAGGCTGATTCATTGAGGAACATTATTGAGGAGTCCAGAAAAAAGAGCGGGGAAAAAATTGAAAAACTTTTCGAGAGGTCGTAATAACCGTGATAGCTGACACAACATTTCTCATTGACCTCATGAGGGATGACGAATCTGCAGTAAAGAAGGAAACTATGCTAGAGGAAAATGGAACCTCTGTTTATATCACAACTGTATCGGTCTTTGAACTTTATGTAGGCCTTAACCTTAGCAATAAAAGGATACATGAAAGCATGAAAATAGAAAGGGTTCTAAGAAATCTTCAGATATTAGGACTGGACTTTGAATCTGCAAAGGAGGCAGGAGAAATATATGCCTATAAGAGAAGAAGCGGGATTGTTATTGACCCTGAAGATGCAATGATTGCAGGGATATGCAGGACAGCCCGACAGCCTATTCTAACAAGGAATATTAACCATTTTTCAGGAATTGAAGGGGTATCGCTAGAATCATATTGATTAAAGTGGCTTGGAATGATGTAGTGTGAAAAACATCGTTGGCCCCTCAGTATCATCTTTATTGAAAAACATGAATATGCTTTGAAAGCAGGAGTCCTCGGGATCAAATCCCGACCGTTCCATTCTGTCAAA
>JAMCUD010000080.1 GCA_023379355.1 Thermoplasmatota archaeon | reverse complement strand
GCATAAATTATATTCTGGGTTCATACTATGATGCAGGCATAAGGGATACCATAATCACTGCAGGTTACAAATTCGAGTCTCTGATCAATGGAGTCCTGAAATTCAAGAAGGATGACCAGAACATTCTTTTCTCTGTGGAGAAAGAACCGGCAGGAACCGCCGGCAGCATAAAACTGATCTCAAAATTCATTGACGATACCTTTCTTGTTGGAAGCGGAGATACACTTCTTGACTTTGACGTGAAGGAGATTGTTGCTTACCACAAAAGGAACAGGGCGAAGATAACCATAGCCCTCACTGAAGTGGAAGACCCGTTCCAGTTCGGAATAGTATCTCTCAAAGATGGAAAAATCACAAGATTTCTCGAGAAGCCTTCGAAGCAGGAGGCATTCTCAAATCTGATCAATGCAGGCCTTTATGTAATAGAGCCGGAGATCATGGATTATATCCCTTCTTCTGAGTCTTACGATTTCGCAAAACAGTTGTTTCCAAAACTGCTTGAGGAGAAAATACCCATCCATGGATTCAAGGCAACAGGAACATGGCTGGACACCGGCAGACCAAACGACATGATAAGGGCAAATCAACTTATGACTGAAAAGTATGGCACTAAATTCTCATCTGATCAGATGACCGGAAAGATTATCCTTAATTCCAATCCGGTTTCCCTGAACGGTACCAGAATAATGGGGCCCTCATACATTGGAAACTCAGTTTCAGGGTCGGAAAATTCGAAGATTGATTCCTCTGCCATTTACGATAATGTTCAGATTGGAGGAGATGTTGTCATAATAGATTCAATTCTCATGGATGATGTGAAAGTGGGGAGTGGCTCCAGGATTGTCAAATCAGTAATCATGAAAAACACCACAATTGGAGAGAAATGCGAGATCCATGAAAGCGTTATTGCCCCAAAACTGAACCTCCAGAGCAACTCAAGGGTATACAATGTTTCTCTCTCATCTGAAACAATGGAGGAGGAGAATTGATTTTTATATACTTAGTTAAAAGATATATTAAAATTGAAATAAATTAAGTGGCCTTATTAATTATAGAACCCAAGTCACAGGAATCCTGCTTTCTGAAGAATCAACAGGTCTTCAGTAGTAAGCTGCTCGCCGTTCTTGAACTTCTCAAAGAGAGTGGTCGCCTTCTTCTGGAGTTCCCCCTCTTTCTCCTTCTTCTTTGTAGCCTTGTTCTTTGTCCTCGTTGTCGTGACTTCCTTCTCCAGTTCCCTCAGCTCGTTCTTTGTCTGAATGAACAATTCGTGTTCCTTGGTTGATTCCTGGCTGAACTTAATAAACATCTCATGGAGATCGTCAGCTTTCTTCCTGGTCTCGTCGAGTTTCTGGAGTCCGGTGTCTATCTCCTCACTCAGCGAACTTATTTCCTTTGAGATTTTTTCGATCTCCTTCTTGAAAGTCTCTCCCGCCTTTCTCTCGGAGTTTATCTTAAGATTGAGTTCCTTTACTGATTCATTGCTTTCCAGTTCCTTGTCCATAAGAGTCTTCATTTTCTTGATTTCCATCGTAAGTTTTCTGATCTCACTGACGAGCTTCATCTCATCCTTTTTGTCGAGGATATTGGTCTGCTGCTTTGTTTCAAGCCTCTGAAGTTCACGTTCCTTGAATCTGAGAGTTCTGCGATCGAGGCCTTCGAGATTTGTTTCATCCTTTATTTTCCTGAAGTCCTTCCGGAGTTCGGACAATACCCTGTAATGTTCCTCCTTTTCGGCCCGGAGTTTTTGAACATGGTCTATAAGCTCTCCTTTACGTGAGATCTTCTTCTTAATCTCATCCCTTAAATCCCTTACCTGGGCATTCAGGGTATCCCTCTCCTCAGCATACCTGTGGCTCTCGGCCGATAGTTCATCTCTCTTACTGATATGTTCCTCAACTATCTGCCGAAGCAACTGTCTTTTTTGTTCGAAATCCTCAAGAAGATCACTCATACAGACCATTCATCGCAAAAGCTGTCCGTACATATTTGGATTAGATATATACCTTTCGTAAACTCATGGTTCTGAAAGATGATGCCCTAGATAATGCTCTTTATTGCGTTTCCTTTGCTTGCATGTAATGCATCTATGAACCGCTCATGAAATTTCGCAAATACAAAGGAACATTATGATGAGTGAGGTATTTTTTCCTTTCAGAACCAAAGAAATAAAGTAATATGGATTTCACGTTCATTCATGCAGTGATATATTAATATCACGTCGAAACCTATAGTAATTTCAGATGCAAACTTTGTTGCTCGAAGACGGCCTCATTGTTCTTCTGGGAGCGATAGTGCTTGACATCCTTTTTGGCGAACCGAGGACCTATTTTCATCCCGCCTATCTTATGAGGAGGAGCGCAGTTTATTTTGAGCCTGCGTTCAGAAAGATGGGGGACAGGAAGCTGGGAGGTGCCCTCCTGCTACTTACCATTTCAATCATTTTTGTTGTCCCTGCGGCACTTATTCTCTATTTTCTGCTGCCTTTCAGACTCATATATGTGCTTTTCAGCCTTGTTCTTTTCAAATACACATTCTCAGTGTCAAAGCTCAGTGAAGAGATAATGCAGATAACCGAACCTCTTGAAGCAGGAAATGTTGACGAGGCAAGGGTTTTCGCCGCAAAGTTTACAAAGAGCGATCTTTCCGGAATTAATGAGAGCCAGATATGTTCTGTTGTGATAGAAAAAATTTCCTCCAGACTGGTCAATGATGTGGTATCCCCATTCTTCTATTTTTCAATATTTGGTGTCCTTGCACCTTTTCTCACACGTGTAGTGGCGAACATGGACAGCATTTTCGGGCAGAAAAACAGGAAGAATTATGAATTCGGAAAAACCATAGCGCTGATACACTCCATCTTCAATTATCTCCCGTCCAGACTTTCCTCCGGCCTGATTTATATTTCTGCGGAACTTCTTAACTACAGGGTTTCAAGCCTGTCACTCAGGAAATTGAGAAGCATACCTGAGAGTGCGAACATAGGCTGGCCAATAGCTGCAATTTCATCCTCGCTGAACCTGAAACTGGAAAAACCTGGTCTCCATGTTGTGAATGAAAGCGGGTTCGAACCAACTGTCCGTGATGTTAAGAGAGCTACAAGAATATACTACATTTCATTTTATACAATGCTGATCCTTGCAATAGTCCTGATGACCCTTGTTTTTTACTTCATCTGAGCCTTAAGTCACTTTCTTTCTTGCTCTCTAGCAGAAATTTCAGAATTAATATCCTTGGCAGATCTGAGAGGATCGGGTGATTCATATATGCTTCTGCCAACTATCACATAGTCCGCACCTGCATTTACTGAAAGATCTGCCCTACCATTCTGCGCCCCAATGCCAGTCGCAACGAGAAGCTTATCTCCAGCAAGTTTCCTCACTTCACCAATCATGTTGTAGTTATTCCCCGGGACTATGATTCCAGCAGCACCCAGAGAGATGGACACCTCGACCATCTTTCTGAATTGCGGCTTCATGAAATCTGCGAATCCGGGGTGCGACATCGTGGCTACTGAGAAAACCTTCATCTCTGATCCTGCTTCTTCGACAACCGCGGAAAATGAGTCCCTGCCATTGAATATGTGAGATATTATTCCCCAGGACCCTTCCTCTCTCGCTTTTCTGGTTATCAACCTGTTAGTGTTGGGAATATCAGCTATTTTGAAGTCACAGAGTACGTTTGAATATTTTGAAAGTTTACCTATTATCCCGGAACCATTGCCGAGGATAATTGGCCAGTTCACTTTAAATGCGAATACCTCGCTCTCCAAACTCTTTGCAAGTTGCAGAGCCCGTTCACCGTCATAAATATCAAGAGCAACAATAAGCCTTGATTTTTTAGCCATTAAGAGCCGATTTATGATTTGCTAATAAATTTGATCAGAATTCCTCACTCAGGAAAATCCGGAAAGAAAACGTCGTAAAATGAAAAGATGGATCAGGAAATAAGATCAATATCCGGATCCATGTCATTCCCGCGAAGGAGCTGCCTTATCTTGGATGTTTCGTCATTGCCTGACATTATATATGGTGACTTTACACCAGTGAGGAGAATCAGCACCTTTATTCTGTCACCCATCCTTTCTTCTACGTTTGCGCCCCATATTATCCTTGCATCCGGGTCTATTTTTTCCTGGATGTCTTTCATTGCCGCCTCCGCCTCACTGACAGTCATTGAAGGGCCACCCACCACCCTTATGAGACAGTTCTTTGCATCGGATATGTCTGCCTCTATTAGAGGCGAGCTTATGGCATCGTTGAGCGCAGCTAGCACCCTGTTTGGTCCGCCTGCTGATTCTCCTATTCCAATCATTGCGTTTCCGCCGTCCTTCATTATTGCCTTGATATCGGCATAATCGAGATTTATCAAGCCTGTATCAGTAATCAGTTCTGTGATGCCTTTCATGGCTGCAGAAAGAACCTTGTCTGCATACAGGAAAGCTTCCTGTATTGGTTTTTTTGGAACCTCCTTCAGCAGTTTATCGTTGGGGATTGCGATGACTGTGTCAGAATATCTGGAAAGCCTGTCAAGTCCAGAGAGAGCATTATCCATCCTTATATGCCCTTCTGCTGAGAATGGCAGAGTGACAATTGAGATCACAAGTGCTCCCGCGCTTTTAGCGGACTTTGCCACTATGGGAGCGGCACCAGTGCCAGTTCCGCCGCCCAGTCCGCATGTTATAAATGCTATGTCCGTTTTCTGCACCAGCTTCTGAATTCTTGATAGATCTTCATTGGCTGCTTCTTCCCCTATCTGTGGTATAGCTCCTGTTCCAAGCCCCCTTGTTCTCTTAGCACCTATCAGGATTTTTTTGTCTGCTCCAACGGTGTACAGATGGTTGGCGTCAGTGTTGAGGGCCACAAGCTTTGCACCTGATAAACCCTCACTGTATATTCTGTTTATTGTATTGGAACCGCCACCTCCACAACCTATGATCTTTATTGTAACTCCAAGCGTCTTTGCGACCTCAAGTATTTCAAGGTCCTCTGGAGACAGAGTCTCCGAGGGGTTTTCCCCTGCTGCTGCGTTTTCTTCCTTTTTTTCAAGGGCGGATCGATAAAGCATATCCAGAATGTCGCTCATATGTCTGCCAATATGACCTATTCAGTATAAAAATATTTGTAATCTGTAGTGGTCAGAAATTTGGCACAATATAAGGAAAAAAATCTATGTTTGCAGCTTAAAGTTCATATTTATTACCGCCGCAGCTGTCAGACAGAGAACGCCCGCTATTACCATTATCAGAAAGGTGGAGAAATAAAACAGATGTATAACGCTGCTGCTGAGGGCAGTTGATATTCCGAAGAATATACGGTCAATAACTGTTGCTGAGACTTCATCGGAAAGGACAAGAAATACAAGTGTAAGGCCAAGAACTGATCCAAGGTTATTCATCAGGGTCCTGATGCCTGAGGTTTCTCCCCTCCTTTCCACTGCAACCGAAGTCATCATGACAGTGGTGTTAGGTGTGTAAAATATGCCGTTCCCTATACCCACTATCACCATAGGGAGTATCAGATAAATATAGCTGTGAATATAAAGCACCGACAGCCCCAGCCAAACTGAACCAAGAGAAGACGTTATCAGACCGTAAGTTTCAAACCGAATGTCCGACCTCTTTTTTCTTGAGTTCCCAATCAGATAGCTGCTAAGGCCCATTGCACCTGCGTATGGAAGTACGTAAATTCCTGCCGTCAGGGGACTTTCGCCATATGGACCCTGAAAAAGAAGAATCAGGCCGAAGAGCACGGAGAACCTCAATATGGTTGAAACCACCAGAGCGTAAATTGTCACATCGAATTTGATGTTCCTGAATATTATCTTATTGAGTATGGGAGAGCTGACCAGCCTCTCAGAATACAGAAACATGATAAAAACAGCTAATGTAAGGAACAGGAGAACCAGATATAATGGTGAAATAGGATTGCTTCCCGGTATTATTGTCAGATATACTATTAGTAAGACAAGGAAGACAGATAGGAAGCCAGCGCTCCTCCAGTCCATCAATGGCTTTGTTCTTTTCTTCAGTTCCCTGATGTATCTGGAAGCATACAGAAATCCCATTATGCCCAGAGGCATATTGAAAACAAAGATCAGTCTCCATGAGAAAGTTGTCAGTGAACCTCCAATAAGAGGGCCAATAGCCGTCCCAAGGGCAATAACTGCCGCGTTTATGCCGAGAGCAGTCCTAAGCTGCTGAGGACTAAATGTGTCTGTTATTATGGCAAGGCTGTTTGAAAACAGAAGAGCTCCTGCAACTCCCTGGATTATCCTGCCCAGGATGAGTTCCAGTCCGTTAAAGGATATGGACGAGACAAGTGACCCGAGGAAAAAAACCAGGTATCCAGCGGTATACATCTTCTTCCTCCCGACTGCATCAGAATATTTTCCAAAAATAGGGGTAAGTATTGTCAGTACAAGGCTGTAAGCAACGATGACCCATAGGGCCACAAAAAATGATATGTGGAGTTGACCGATTATCTGAGGGATACTGACAAGGAGAGATGATGAATTTACAACCGCCAGAAAGGTTCCTATGCTGGTTATTAGTAATATAAGCTTCTCATATCGATCCATTCTTTTTTGGTTAATTTAGCACTTTACTTAAACTTTCTATCAATACCCTTTCAATGACAGATGATGTTGAGGTTCTGAAGAGAAGGCTACTTGAACATGGGGCAATAAAAGAAGGTGACTTTATCCTCACCTCGGGAAAACACTCAAGGTTTTATGTTGATATAAAGGATGCCTGCACAGACCCTGAAATACTGGGGCTGGTAGCCAGTTCCATGGCAAAGAGGGTGGTTTCTGAAACAATTTCAGGAATGGAGCTGGGAGCGGTGCCACTTGTTGTCGCGACATCCCTTTCATCAGGGAGGAAATACATAATTATAAGGAAGGAGCGAAAGCATGGAACGGGAAAGTTGAATATCGGCGAAATACCTGGTGGCAAAGAAGTTGATATCATAGAGGATGTTGTTACAACCGGAGGATCTGTGCTCAAAAGTGCTCAGTTTCTGCGAGAAAATGGGGCCATTGTAAAGCGCGCCTATTGCGTGGTTGACAGGGAAGAGGGGGGCAGAGAACTTCTGAATGGGAATGAAATTGAACTTATTCCGCTCATAAAATTGTCAGAAATAAGAAAATCATGAGATCAGGACAGAACATCATCAATCCTGCCAAGTTCGATTGGAGTCGTGTCTGCGCCAACGAGAACTCCTTTCGAATTAGCTAGAATGGAAGCTCCTACATAAATGCTTCCGAAATTGGCTGTTCCTGCCTTAACATTTGTTTTGAAGAGCTCGGATAGAAATTTTATCTCCTCCTCAGTGGCACCTGGTGTAACGATCATTCCTTTTTTATTCAACACTGCTGCCGTACCAACCGTTTTAATTCCACCGATTGACCCCTTGACTGCTTCTACCCCAAGGCAGTCCTCTATTTTTTTCAGAGAGCTCTTGGTGAAGGATTTGTGAACAAGTGCCACCCTGTCGTCCGCAATTATGTCGTTCCCAATGGCATTTATCTTATCCTTCATGATAGATACATTTCTGCCATTCTCATCATGGTCATCCCTGTATTCCAGGCTGTTATCCGGCAGAAGCATACCATTGGAATTCAGAACCATCATGGAACCTATAAGGTACGAGTTGTCGATCAGGACCTTTATAGTCTTAACCCCAAGCGTTTCAGAGATGTCACTTACAACCTGGTCTTCGGTGTTCAGAGGTATATATGCAACATCCTCCCAGATCCTCGCATAAATGCCTATAAAATTATTTCTTAATATCGAGATTTTTCTGATCATGAAATTCAAGGAAGAACTACTTCTGCAGTCCCGTCAGAAAGCTTGATAATTTTGACTTTTAGGGCTGAAGGGATGCGCTTCCTCCCATGTGCCCAGATAGCTTCGTTCACCTTGCTATCGAGCCAAATCTTGCCTTCATCTATTTTAACATATCTGGATATCTTCTCCTTAAGAACGGAAATTGCAGAGTCAGCTCTTCTTGTAACGGATGAGTCCCTGGCCTCCTTAAGGGAGACATTCAGGATTATCTCGTCAGTGTATTGATTTTCTACCATAAATTCACCATCAAAGTTTCAAAGAACCTCTTCTCCAGCTCCTTCTTCTGGGGTTCTGGGTAACCCGTCTTGCGGTCTTCATCATGACCCAGCCTGGTACCCTTCTGTTCTCGTTTATTTTTTTCATCAGTCTGTTCTTTCTTCCCAATCCCTTATTTCTGCTCATGTTTATCTTCTCTCTATCTTGGTTTCTCGTCTTTTCTCCGTTAACTTACCTAGGATATCTCTGACATCTGCATCATTAATGAGCCGGTTTATCCTACCCATGGAGGCCAACTGTATCAATTGATTTTCCACGTTTTCTGCAAGGTCAGGACGTACCAACCTGACATTGGAAAGCCTCTCTCTGGCATCTGGCGCCAGGATCTGGCGAAGTATCTGCTGTCTCCTCGCCCGTTCTGCTTCCTGATACTTCCTCTGATCCTCGGCCTCCTTTTCCTGGGAGAGCCCATGCTCCATCTCCATCATTTTCCGGCGTCGAATCTGTTCTAATTCATCGTCATTATCCATACGCCGTCATCTCCTGACCTAAAGGTACTTCTTAAGGGCTTCATTCTTTTCGGAAAGAGTTGTCAGGACCTCCTTGGATGCCTTATCCAGAAGGGACATTCCCTTTGGTGAAGCTATTCTTCCCTGCTTGTCCTTCTTGACATATCCAAGGGCCTCAAGTTCCTGAAACATGCTTCTTATGATATATCTGCTTCCCTTACCCGGATGATAACCTTGGGACCCTCTATCTACCTTTCCCCCATAATCCTCACTCAACCTTGATATTCCCACTGGCCCCTTTACGTATACCTTCCTCAAGACTGAGGCAAGCCTCCGGTAATACCAGTCAGGCTGAGTCCAGGAGTTCTCCCTGTGTATACCTGCTTTAAGGTAATTTACCCAGTCAGGAACCTTTATCCTCTCGTCCTTCTTGAATTCCTCAACCAATCTGTTGAGCAATTGTTCTGGTGGAACTTTCATCACATCTGACATATGAGATCACGAATATTGGTGTATTTAAGATCAAGATATAACTCTTTCTTGAGATAAGGGTGAAATCAAAGTAAAACATAAACTGTTCTGAAGCTGAGTGTAAATCATGGAAAGAGCGAGAATTTTCCAAATGTTTCACTATCGTCCAAGGCACATCTTTTAATCTATTCGCTTTCTGGAAATTTCCTACTTAGTTGATTTATTCCATTATTTTTAATGACCAGATAAAAACAGAGCAGTGCCAGAATGCCAATATTTAACGTTCCATATGTAAAGAATTCAAGTGACTCTGGTGAATTGTAGAGATATCCTGTTAAGAAGACTGCCACGGCAGCCAGTACCGCTGGAATGGAAGCGATAAGGTAAGAATAGAATAGAAAAGCATAATTTTCGGAGCCGTGCATGTTCACTTCCCATCCGGATTCGGAGACCCTGGCGTACAGCAATGACGATGCGATGAGGAAAGCCGTCATGAAAGCTGAGACGGCAGTGGCAAAAAAAATGGCAGAATCCATGAAATCGATCCCGGAGAGGTATGTTACAATGATATAAACGGGTAACAGACAGACCACAAAAAATATGGAGGAGGAGATCAGCTTCAGTCTTATTAAATCCCCTAGGTTCATCGGAAGCATCCCCAAAACCTTCAGTCCTTTACCCTCTGATATCAGGCTCCCCATTGAGTAGCTGAATGAGGATATGATAGAAGCCGCTAGAATAAACATGAGGAACTCTGCCGGCAAAAAACGTTCCCTTGTAATGCCTAAAATGTAATTTACCGATAAAGGAAATACAAGAAACACTGGAGTAAACAGAAGAAGAGATGGGAAAGATTGCCTGAGCCATAGATTCATGTCCTTTCTTATTGACTTTATAGACATGCTCCCTTCCTTAGGCTTTCCAAGGCTCTTTCGCTTTGATCTGACTCCAGAAGCAGACCCCATATCTTGTCTTGAGATTCTCTTCAGCCCGACACTGGATGAATATGCTGATGCGGCTAAAGAACCGGCCAGGAGGAATATTGTGGCCGTGAAAAGAAAATATGGAGAAATTACCGCAAAATTCAGGGACATCGCTGCCCCAAATTCACCAAGTAATCTCTGAAGTATTGTATTGTTCATAAAAAATGGGGAACTGGAAAGTCTAGGAAGGGCATAAATGGAAGTGAAGAAAGCGAGAAACAACAATAACAGAAGAGAGTTCCGGAAAACGTTTGTGAGTTTCTTGAATCCCCTGCTGCCTTGTTTTCCCAGGAAACTGAGTGAACCGAATGTGAATCCGATTGCAAAACCCAGAAAGGTGGAGGACAGCCATATTGCAATATCCAGGAAAAGTGGAGCAAAAGAACTCAGATCAAGGCAGTAAACTATGGATACTGGCAACACTATGAATAGACTTAGAATACCTGAGGACAAGAACCAGCTTGCTTCAAAAATTATCCACGTTCTACTTACAGGAAGCGCATTGAATATTTCTGGAGATCTCGAATTCTTCAGAGACATTGAATAAGATGCCGAGCTGTAGATGTTCACAGCCATGTTCAGCGGAAAAATAGAAAGAGCCATCAGCAGGGTACCCGAGTCGGTGACACCGGTGCCAAGGTTTTCCATGGCCACTATAAAGGACAGGAAGGAATAGCTGATCGCTACGGTGATCAGGTTGTAAATGGTTAACCTTTTTATCTGATCCCTTCCCCTGACTGATTTATTGAATTCATCTGACCTGTAATTCCTTGAATACCTTGCCCCGAGATACCTCTCTTCATTGAAGATCAGGGATGCCATTGTCAGTAAACCCTGCTTCATTTTCTCTCATCCTTCCAGCTCTGGAACTACTGCAGATATATGGACATGGCTCAATGCATGGTCAAAGATATCTCCAACCGATCTAGCATGCTTAACATATTCCTTGAGATCTGCTATGTTACCTGATTCGGCAACTTTTCCAGCTTTGAGAATGATGACCTCATCACAAAAGGAATCAGCCACCTCCAGCATATGTGTTGATACAACGATGATCTTTCCCCTTCCAGACATTTCTCTCAAAATGTTTCTAATTGCGATTGAAGATGATGGGTCCAACCCGTTCATGCTTTCGTCCATTATCAGTATGTCAGGATCGTGAATTAAGGCAGATATTATAGCCACTTTCTGTTTAGTTCCGAAAGAGAGGCTCCCAGTTATGTCGTTAAGGTTCCCAATAAGCCCAAGGGCTTCCGAAAGGTCATATATTCTATCCTCAAGACGGGCACCTCTGATTCCTCTTACGGAACCAACAAACTCGAACATCTCAAGCGGAGTTAGAGATTCATATATCAGAGGAGTTTCAGCAACAAATCCTGATATTTCCTTCATTTTAATATTATCTGAAGCAGGCCCGATGTCCTGGATTTCAACGTTGCCAGAGTCCGGTAAAGTAAGACCTACCATTGTTTTAAGCAGGGTAGTTTTTCCAGAGCCATTAGGCCCCAGAAGAGCAGTGATCTTTCCCCCAAGGATTGTGAGATTAACATCAGAGATCGCCAGGTTTGAACCATACCTGACGGAAACATTTGATATCTCCATTCTGAGAGGTTTTTGCATATATTGATGTAGGTTCTAATACATATGAATATTTTTCTTGTTGTGGAAAAATTTCGCCAGGTAGAGAGAACTGTAAATCCATTAGCGTTTAGAAATACTGCCAGAATTTATCCTGCCAGAGATCATACTCCTCTTTCAGTTCAGTCAGCTTTTCTTCCCTGAAGTCTTCAGATTTACGCTCCTTATGGTACAGTTCCATTAGGTCTTGGTAATCCATGTGGGAAGTGGTATCAAAAAACTCCCTTATTCTCTTTTCGAATTCCGGATGAAGCCTGCTGACCTTTGGCCCGGAAAAAAGAACTTTGTAGAATTTATTCTCTCCTAATGTGACATGAAATATCCTCCATTGAATATCTGAGACTGATCGCATCTTGTTCCCCGTAATATTGGCGAGTGCGAGAACAGTCCGTTCACTCTCACTGTCACTATTCAATTGAAAAGAGATCTCCAGTCCTTTTCCCATGTCTTCCCTTATTCATTAAAACATTGTTAATAAGAGTTGCCAATGAAACGGTCCTCCTTCATATCACGCTAATATGAAGGAAATAATGGAATCCGTAGCCGATCAGGAATGAAATCAGAGCCGCAGTTAGAGCAAGGATTGAGGATTTGAGTGCCTCCCGCATTATCTTTATCCCTGAAGAAAGTGCAATAATTCCATTAGAAACGCCCTGTGTGAATGCCACCAGAATGACAGATACAATCAGTGCAGAAAGGTCTGGGAGAAAAACGAAGGGCAGGATAGGTATTGCTGATCCAAGGACATAAAAGAATCCCGTATTCAGACCAGCAGATCGCGATTGCGATTTAAACTTATTAACGCTATTCCCGGGTTCTGGCTCATTTCGCAAAATGGCTTTTTTTCTTACTTCAGAAATCTTTAACTGAGTCTCTGAATTTTTTGACAGATATGCCCCAACACTCATGCTCACTGTACCGCTGGCAGCCACAACAACACCGCCCATTGCAACCAGTGTGTGATTGGCGATTATGGCGCTTAGACCTGCCAGGGTAGCAAGTACTTCCACCAGGCCGTCACTGATCCCATAAATAACTGAACGGTTCCTTTCTATGACGTTGCGGCTCTTGTCAATTGCAGAACTGAAAACTTCCTCATGTTCGATTTCATCCTTGATTATTCCCTCAATCACCTGGGTAATCTCAGGATTAGAGATTGACGATCTTGAGAAATCCCTGTAGGATGATA
The DNA here is from genome assembly GCA_023379355.1 of Thermoplasmatota archaeon. Next base: position 11,004 of record JAMCUD010000080.1, on the reverse strand, counting down.
CAGCTTCAACTTCCCCGTTTTCCAGGAGCTTCACAGTCAGTGGTATTCCCACGAGCCTACTCACAAATATCAGAAAGTGTACCCTCAATCTGTTAGGTCTTATCTTTGTTGTATCAAATCCCTTTGAATCAAGTATCCGCTTCCAGAACCCGGAATGCTTTCTTTCAATCTTTGACAATCTCGAGAGATTCTCAGAGAGCCATTGGTCCTTTATCCTTGCTGACAACTTCAGGTAGAATAGCTCATCTGTGAGTTCATCCCTGTAGTATTCCTTGCATCTTTGAATCAGGGAAGCGTCATCCATGAAGGTCAATGATTTATGAAAATTAAATGGTATTGATTTAAAGCTCTCCGTTTTCCTTAAGTTCAACCCAATTCTGTTCCTCACCTATTTGGTGTTCCCCCCATGCTACTCATTATCAGATTTACTCCAGCCGATCTGCCCTTGGTTGGATTCATACAACTGTGATAAATGAGTTCGAGTTTCGTAAATTAACTCCGATTCGATTCACTAAAATATATAATAGTGTTCCAAATAATATATTGATTACAATGATGTCAAAGGAAAAAACTTCAGAGAGAAGAGTTAAAATAAATGTTACTCCCCCGGGTCCAGAGGCAAAGAAGATCATTGAAATGGATGAGAAGTACCTGGTCACGTCCACTAAATCCCTCCCTATTGTGGCGAAGAGGGGGTACGGGTCATTTCTGGAGGATGTGGATGGAAACGTTTATCTAGATTTTTCCACGGGAATCAGCGTTAACAATCTCGGCCATATTCATCCTAAGGTCAGGAGAGCTGTGGAGGAACAACTCAACAAACTCTGGCACTTTGCAGGTACAGATTTCTATTACGAGGAACAGGTAAAGGCTGCAAAAGCTCTCACTGAAGTCACACCTGGCAAGTTCTCGAAAAAAGTATTCTTTGCGAATAGCGGTACTGAGGCTGTTGAGGCTGCCATAAAGATATCAAAGGCTTTTACAAAGAAGCAACAGTTCATTTCCTTCATTGGAGGATTCCATGGAAGGACTCAGGGGTCTCTTTCTGTGACAGCCTCCAAACCCATTCAGAAGAAAGGCTTTTTCCCATCGATGCCTGGCGTTGAACATGCACCATTCCCGAATCCTTATAGAAACCCGTTCAACATAGACGGTTATGAGGAACCTGAAGAACTTGAGAACAGAGTTATTGATTTCATTGACAGATACATGCTCAAGACATATGTTCCTTCGGAGAACCTGGCTGCTTTCATAGTTGAACCGATTCAGGGAGAGGGGGGGTATATAGTACCGCCAAAGAACTTCCATAAGAAACTGAGAAAACTTGCAGACGAAAACGGAGTTCTCGTTGTTATGGATGAGGTCCAGACCGGGTTTGGAAGAACTGGGAAATTCTTTGCCTCCGAGCACTTTGGAGTGGAACCCGAAGTGATCAGTGTTGCCAAGGCCATAGCTTCAGGTATTCCCATGGGCGGGGTCATAGTAAATTCAAGACTGGATTTTTCAGAACCAAGCCTTCATTCCAACACCTTTGGGGGGAATGCCCTGGCAAGCGCAGCATGCGTAGCTACAATTAATACCATCAGGGAGGAGAAATTGGTGGATAACGCAGCAAAACAGGGGGAGTATTACATGAAGAGACTTAACGAGCTTGCCGAATCCCATGAGGTAATCGGAGATGTCAGGGGCAAGGGTCTGATGCTGGCCATTGATTTCGTGAAGGACAGGAAAACCAAACAGCCTAACGTGAAATACAGGGACAGTGTTGAGTTGAAATCCCTAGAGAACGGCCTTATCCTTCTTTCCACCGGGCTCAGCGCAATAAGGATTATTCCGCCATTGAATGTGAGCAGCGAAGAGATAGATATGTCCATGGAATGCCTTGAAAAAGCACTCAAGGCTTCCTACTGAATTTTTTGGTTTATATAACTTACAAATCTGACAAGAGGGAACCCCTCTTCCCATTTTAATTGAAAATTCCCCATTTTAGTCACCCCTACCTTTGGTAAACGGTCGAACAGAATTCTTGAATTCCCATGCGGTTCCCCATTTATAGCGAACAACTTCCATGGATCTCCCTGTGCATTCTTCAGCCTGTATGCATATGTTATGAAAAGTCCTGCCCTTGCGCACAGTTCGTTGAGCCTCATCGCCTGATCCTGTCTCTGGCCGGAAGCTTCTGAGAAGGCAAGTACATTGTTCACAGAAGATTTCACCTCAATGATAAGTGAAATATCTGACCTGATTGCAACAAGATCTGCCCCGAAAGACCCTGCTGTTCTCGAAACAAAAAAAGGGCGATCTGCCATTGATAACAGAACCCTTCGTGAAGTTTCATCCAGTTTTTTTGATAACTTGTCTATAACCTTCAGATTTCCAGATAAAACGCCGGACAGTTCTCTTTCATAGATGCTTCCATTCAATACTGGGTTAAAATTACAAGGTTTAAGTCATTTGTCATCTTTCTCCGGAGATTGTTTCTGTACAAAGACGGGAAAAGTGTGAGGACTGTTTGAGGGTTCAAAGGCTTTAATGTGTTGTATTTCATTATCTTGACATGGGAAAATTTGTCTATGTCCCACAGGACCCGCTGAACACTAATATCATGAAGTTCTCCCTTAGGAACGGGATATCTGACAGGGCAGAGCTTTATAGCAGAGCGGATAGTGACCCGGACTGGTTCTGGCCTGCTGTCATTGAGGACACGGGGATAGAATTTTTTGACTCCTACAGAAAACTTTCTGATTCATCTGGTGGATTACCCTGGACAAGGTGGTTCACAGAAGGAAAAATCAACATAGCTTACAACTGCGTTGAGCGCTTCAATGGAAGTGAAAAAATTGCAATAAGATACTCCGATGAGGCTGGAATCACCGGAGAGATGACTTATGCAGAACTTGATAGGCTGACCGGTGCTCTTGCAGGATCTCTCCTGAGAATCGGAATAAAAACGGGAGATCGAGTGGGAATATACATGCCTCCAGTACCTGAGGGAGTTATCGCCCTTTACGCCATTATGCGTATCGGGGCAATCGCAGTCCCTTTCTTTTCCGGCTACGGGACAAACTCCGTTAAGACAAGAGTTGAAGACTCCGGGATCAAATTTCTTTTCACCTGTACTGCTTACAAGAGACGGGGGAAAGAAGTGGATATGCTTTCTAACGTATCAGATCTGCAGGTCAAACTGATTGTTTCCGGTCAGCATATCCCTCCCGGAATGATTTCATTTTCAGACCTGATTGAGAATGGAAAGTATACCCCCTGTGAGAAGACTCAGAGTGAAGACCCTGCCATAATGCTATACACCTCCGGGACAACAGGGGCACCAAAGGGAACGGTGCACACCCATGGCTCTACAATTGTAAATATCGCCAAGGAGGTCAAGTACTACATGGATTGCAGGAGTGATGACACCATTTTCTGGATATCTGACCTTGGCTGGATGATGGGACCATGGTATATCCTTGGAGGGCATTGCCTTTCTGCTACTGTATTCCTGTACAATGGCGTACTGGATTACCCATCAACAGATAATTTCTGGGATACCCTTGAGAGAAACGGAGTTACACTCCTTGGACTTTCGCCAACCTTTGTCAGATCCTTGAAGGGCAGCTCTAAAGGCCGTAAACTTAATGGTGTCAGGTTATTCGGATCCACAGGGGAACCATGGGATGAGGAATCCTGGTTATGGCTCTTCAGGGAGCTTGGGGGATCCACCGTACCCATATCAAACATATCCGGAGGCACCGACATATTTGGCTGTTTTCTAGCAACAACCCCCGCTCATCCCCTAATGCCAAGGGCTCTTTTCAAAGGGCTTGGAATGAAAGCAACCGTACTTAATGAAAAGGGTGAACAGGTTTATGATGAGGTTGGATACCTTGCATCCACTGGACATGTCCCATCCATGACAAGGGGGATCTGGAAGAACCCTGAAAAGTACATATCAACATACTGGATGAAATTCCCCGGATGCTGGGTTCAGGGGGACTGGGCCACAATGGACAGGGAAGGTTACTTCTTCCTTCTTGGAAGAACTGACGACGTCATAAAGATAGCCGGTAAGAGACTTGGACCGGGGGAGGTGGAAAATGAAGTACTTGGCCTTCAGGGTGTAAATGAGGTTGCAGCCATAGGAGTGGAGGACGAAATGAAGGGTGAAGCACTGGTCATATTCTATTCCGGTAAAAACACTGAGGATACGGTGAACGGAATCAGGGAGAATATCCTTAAAAGCGTGGGAAAGTCATTTGCCCCGAGACACATAATATGGGTTCCAAGTATACCGAAAACAAGGAACGGCAAAATACTGAGAAGGGTGGTAAAACTGGCGTTCCTGAACCGAGATGTGGGAGATGTGTCCAATCTTGAATCTGCAGACCCACTGGAATACATAAAAGAAGTCGGTAAGGCTTATGGATATTGAGGAACATCCATGAAAAATGAAGTCAGTGTGAGGGTTATTACTGACGGGTCCTTTTCCCTTGACCCTGGGGCGGCATTCGGAGTCACACCTGAACCAATCTGGTCAAGATCTTTCCAACGGATGGCCAATGGAAGGGTAAAACTGGCACTTAACACACTTCTTGTCTCGTCAGGGGACATTTCGGTTCTGATTGACAGTGGGATAGGTACGCATCATGAACAAAAATTTGCAAAGATATTTAATATTGAGCCTGACCCCTGTTACATTGAGAAAATTAAGGAGACAGTAAATCCAGTTAATCTGAGAATGATAATACATTCCCACCTTCATTTCGACCATGCAGGCAATTCCTTCGAAAAGGCTGATGGAAAGAAGATTTTCAGGAATGCACTCATTGTTGCACAGGATGAGGAGTTCAGGCAATTAAGTCGCCAGAATGAACTGACAAGAGGCAATTACAGTTCCTACGCCTCCAGAATTAAAGGTTTCCAGCGATTAAGGGTGAAAGGAAACCTGAGATTGCTGCCCTGGATTTCGGTCTTAAGAACTGGCGGGCACACCCCAGGCCATCAGGCCATCATAATTCAGACAGACAAGCATGAGGTGATCTATCCTGGAGATCTATTCCCGACATCATTCCACCTCCAGCCAAATCATATAACTGCCATAGACTACAACTCCTTTGAGACCCTGGCTGCAAAGAAAATGATCATAAAAAGGGCATTGAGAAAGAATTCTGTACTGATCCTCAACCATGACCTCAGAAATCCTTCAGTTCAATTGCATGGCACGGCTGAGAAACCAGAATTTGAGCCTGTTGAAGTTTAGGTTAGCCCTTTTTGAACTGAAAGAGGACGGTTCACAAGGTCCTATGATCATATTGCATTTTCCAGGTTCCTGCTCAGAATGAGATCCATTGCCAGTTCTGCGATGTCAGTTGCATAAAGCCCTATACGGGAACATTCCTCTGCGCAGCTCAGAAGAACAAAGGAATCTCTTGAGTCGCCGTAATCTCTCAGTATCTCCTCCTTCAACCCGTTTATCTTCCCCTTGCCCGATATGATCTCATTGAGTTTTTCAAACTTTGACGCATAAAATGTCTCAACTGCATTGTTGTACATTGCGTATGAGAGAGATAGAAACTTTATGATTCCAGTTTTATTACTGGGGTCAACCAGCTCCCTGCTTCTCCATATCTTGCATATGTTTACTGAGTGATCTGCTATTCTCTCAAGTATTCTGGAAAAGATAAGGTAATAAATTGATTCTCTGTTTGCCGTTTCTCCCCTGTTGGTTTCCCTGTACACATATAGCTGGTATCTGTCGACCTCGTCATCCCTGAGGATGACATTATCCAGAAGATTAAGATCGTCTGATTCCAGGGCACTGTTTGTATCCTCAAGCATAGCCCTTACGTTCAGAGCCATCCTGCGCACTGCTGTGGCTATTGGAAACGAATTATAGTCCAGCACATTCTGCAGGACGATTGAACGGGAGGATTCCTCAAATATCTCAACGCCCATTACAAGACGTGCAAATTTTTTAATCGTATCCCGTGTATTTTTCTCCATATAGGACTGACTCTTTATGATGAGCGTGTCAAAATTTGATATGTATATGGAGGTAAGTGCCCTCAAGAGAAGTTCACTCTCGATCTCCGACTTTAGTGTGAGGTTCTTAACCACCTCTTTTTTCTTCTCCAGGGATGAAGATATCACCAGAGAATCATTGGCCTCATCTATCTTTACGCTGGAGCCCCTTTCGAGCCCTTCGCGTTTTATCCAACCCGGAGGCAGGGAAACTATATATGTGGAACCACCTGTGACCTGTATCTTCCTGTTATGACTTGCCACAGCATATAATTGAGAACTAATATATAGATTAAACCCAAGATAAATATTTCATAGAAAAAGATAAATATTGTTCGGAAGAACTGTTCAGAAGATTTTTTTCTTAATGGAGCTGTTAATCTTCTGTTTCAGGTCATCACTGACCTCATTAATCGAGTGAGCCTCCTTAGCATGTTCTGCTATCTGAGGTATCAGATCTTCGGGCTTTTTTGCTGAGACATGGTAATCGCAACTCATGCCTATATCCTTGCATTTGAAATGATAGCTTGCCATAATCTACCTCAAATTAAATACATTATCATAAAATAAATCTTTCCACTGTAGATCAGCAGTAATATTAGCAGGGACTTCGTGAAATCTGCAGGGAATGTAAATCAACGAAATTATAGTAATTTAAAATTTCGTATGGTTTAGGAAAATATGATTTAAGAATATCGAACGTACGATTCAGAATACCAGAGGGAGGTAATCGTCATTGACAAGAGCGGCCAGTCTTTCTCCACCCGGCTTAAGTTCCACACCCCTGCTGATTATAGGAGCAGATATATTCATCTTATCAGCAATGAATTTGCACGCTGAATCAATATTGTGGTTCTTAATCAGGAAATCAACTGTTTCCTTGACTTCCGGTTCCTCTTCAAGCAGAAGTTTTTCACTCGGGCCCTGCAGTATGACCTTTACGTCGCTGAACCTTTTGAATTCTGAAGCTCGGCGAGCCACAGTGAGTCCCATTTTAGCCTTGTTCATTTCCCCAGTCACTATGTAAAAGACTGCTTTTTTCATTGCCATGCATACTTATCACGATTTGGTTTAAAACGTTGATGCAATGTGAGAATCCAATACGACTATGGCTTTTGAGGGTTAAAGGAGTATTACTCGAAACCACCAGCATTTATTTAAAAGCCGGGGGGAACATTGCGGTTGATTATTTGATGACCCATTCAGCAACAGAAATATTTTAATAGATTTTAGGTAAGGGGAACTTGAATGCCCCAAGAATCCAACATTAAAAAACTGATAATTGAATTAGAGAATACAATTCTTTCCCAGGAAGCACCTGAGAATGTCCTTATAAATGGCAGGCAGGGCTGGGGCAAGAGAGAAATCATGCGGATCCTGGCTTCAGAACTAAGGAAAAGGGACATTATTACTCTGGAAGGGAGAACTGAGGCATCGGTTGAGGTCGAAAAGTATGAGCCTTTTAACCAGATACTGAACTCAGTTACAGGTACAATAAAGATAAGGGAGCTTGGGGAGATACTGAGAGAAACGAACGATCACTTCAGCGATGGGTTGAGAAGATTTCTGTTTCTGACAAACATCAATCTTCTATCAGATCCAACGCGGTATCTACTCACATACTTCATGAAGAATTCCAGTAAATTCAATATAACCATAATCTGTTCCTGCTCAACTGACACAGAGATTCGAAATGGCGATCTCTCAGGGTTTCTTGAAATTGTAGCTGGGGAAAGGCTTTCGAAGGTATTCACCCTTGGAAAACCAACATTTGATGATTTTATCTACGTACTGGAAAAATACAGTTTTCCCCTTGATTTCTTGATGAATCTTTACAGACTGACAGATGCTAATTTTATGATTCTTGACTATGTCATTAAATATTACACAGTAAAGGGTATGATATCATCCAGCGGAGAGTTGGATTACAGGGTTTACCGGTTCTTTGTCATACCCCGCGAGATTTCTGCCTTTCTCACCTCAGTGGTGAGTGGTATGAGCATGGACCAGAAGATGGCACTCTCACTGATCTCCTTTTCCGAGACTTTCATGCCTCCTTCACTCATCGGTGAACTTCTTGGGTTTGAAGAGAAAACAGCTAGAGTCATATGTAAGGATCTCAGTGAAATGGGTATAGTTATGGAACTTTCGTCCAATTATGGAATTACCAGCAGGTTTCTCAATCAGTTCTTGTCACGTGAAATCCCTGAGGACATACTTCTGACTGTGATAGCGAAAGTGAAAGAATCCAGGAAATTCCATGAACTGCCTGTGGAGAACAGGATCAAGTTTCTGGAAAAACTCAACGACCTTGATGGCCTGTCATCGCTTATCAAAAAGGAATGGAGGAGTTTCATCAGGAAATTCACAGACGTGGGATCTACACTCAGTTTTGTAAGGAGAGCGCAGGAAAAAATAAAAGACCCGGAAACCAACAGGATTCTTTCGCTCATCAGGTGCAATGCGATTTACAACGGCGATGACCTTGAACAGGCGAGGAAGTGTTACGAGACAGGTTTTGCATTCGAAGTTGACCCAATTGGGGTCACCCTGACACTGGCTTCAATTTACCAGTCACTAAATAGATTTGAAAAATCCATTGAGATCCTGGAACAGCTTGAGGGTATGGATAGGGTTGAGAAGGGACCACTGGGTTTCAGCCATCTACTCAAAGCAGAAGCATATTTCAACGGCGATAACTTTGAAAAGTGCCGGGAAGAGGCAGGAAAAGCCCTGGCATATGGGGAAGAAATTTCAGATGCTGAGCTCACGGCAAGGGCGCTCACTGTGCTGGGCAATGAACGGTTTATAACAGGTAAGAATGGAGAAGCTGAAACATTCTATAGAAGATCCATAGAACTGAACAGGTCCCTCGGGATATGGCTTCAGATATCAAGGAATCTTAACAACCTGTCTGCCCTGCTAGAAAGGGAGGGCAGGTACGAGGAATCTATGAACTGCCTCAGTGAACTCATCGATAACACCTACCTGACTGGAGATTCTACTCTGAGAGCCTCAGCGTTTCAGAACATGGCAAGGCTTATGGATCTTGATGGCAGGAGATATGAGGTTATGGAATTTGCTGAAAAGTGCATTTCCACCTCAAGGATTATCAGGAGCCAGGAATTGGTAATGCGGTCTTATTCTCTCATGTTCTGGCACAATATCAGGGATTTATCACTTTCCTGGGCAATAAACTCAGTAAACGAAGCGCTGAAGGAACCGCCTAATTTTATGACCGGGTATTTCGAATCAGTTGAAAGACTCCTTGGAATCATGGATGGAGGATCCCGGGAACCTTCCTATGATGACCTGAAACTGCCAGACATCCCGGATGAGTTTGACCGGCTTCAATATGGAATTATGGCAATTCTGGCATCGAAAATAGCTGGGTTGAAAACAGAGGGAGGTCTTAGCTTGAATACCATTCTGAATGGAATTGAAAATGATTCCAACCTTCTCAAAGAATTACAATATTGTGCACCCGAATATATTTCACGAAGGCTTAATCATACTGATCATAAGACCAGTCCAGTGGATATAATCCCTCACAGGCTGTTTGAAATGTTGTATAAGGCATTCAACAACTCAATTGAACCACCTGCCCTAGCTGAGTTAAAGGATTCGCAACGATTCATTGGATTGGTCAGCGACATAACCAGGGAGGCGATATTACTCCTTGATGGGGAACTTGAGGCAGGAGATTTTCTCTCATACCTGAAAACAATATGGGTAGAGTAATCACTGCAATTTTAAGGCCTAGTTCCCGTTGTCTCCTGGAGGGTTAGATGGCGGACCACCCGATGGAGGGTTGCCTCTGAGTCCCATTGTTCTTCTGGAGTTGCCTATGCTTCTGCCGATGAATACTCCCACAGCGAAAATGAGCTCAAAATATACAAGATAAGATATGACGTATGTGGGAACCACCTTGACAAACAATTGAGGGACTCCTGTATTTATTGGCCCGCTGAAGAAATTCCCGCTGTACATGTAGACTCTTTGGCCATTCATTACCACAGAATAGTTGTAGTCATATACCCCTGCTTTGAGATCAGACATGTTAAAAGTGATAACTGCTGAATGGTTAGACGCAGTTTTGATTGAAAGCTCGCTGGCAGTGAGTACCTGGTCATAGTTCGATGCCCCAAGGACGTTTACAACTGAAGTGCTGTAATTAGGTGCATAGCTGCCATTCTGGTCTGTCACTGTTATCAGGAAATGATAGGTCTCTCCAGGTCCAGTGTGTGAAAATGGGGTAACGTTTGATACATATGTAAGGTTATACGGAGTCACAGTTTCACTGTAAGTTGGGGATGACTGATACACATCGTATGAATAGAATGCAGAGAAAGCAAGGGCAGCAACTATGAAAATTATGACACCAGCCGCGAGTCTCGTTGTAACCTTGTATACTTTTAGATAGTGGAATACAAAGAATGTTTCTATGGGTACGACAAAAACAATGATCTCGCTGATATAAAACGAGAGATATACAATAAGGACTGCTATAAGAATGGAGATCACAGGAGCCATCAGAAACCTGTGCTTTATGAGAAAGCTATTGTTCGAAGGCAATTAATCGAGATTTCACCTTACTATAAAAAGGGCATGTAGAAAGGGGCGAACTGACGTTTTCCGAGTGGTGAAATGAATTATGGACACTCTAGGAAGGACTTTCCCGGCGACACGATTCAGTGATTAGTTGGAGTAATAAGATGAAATAAATATATAATTAATAGTAATTAGATCTCATGCTTCCCTCAATTGAGGAACTCAGGAAAATGAGGAAAAATCTTGGGATTAGCCAGAAGGAGCTCGCCCATGTCAGCGGAGTCAGCCAGTCCTATATAGCAAGGCTCGAAAAAGGCAACCTGAACCCTACCTATGATAAGATCAGAAAAATATATGAATATCTTAACAAAACCGGAAACAAGGTCAATTCAATTGACATAAGTGCTGAGAAGATCATGAGCCCAAATGTTTTGACCT
>JAMCUD010000079.1 GCA_023379355.1 Thermoplasmatota archaeon | reverse complement strand
GCCGGTATTCCGGAAGTAACAGTTTTAAGCCTATTTTGAAATTGTTTGATCTCCCCCTGTCACAGGGCATTATTCTGAAACTTGCTGTCGGAGCGGATATTACGTCGTATAACTATTGTTATACAGCGTAAAAGTAGTCTTTAGTGGCAGATGCTTAAAATTCATAAAATTGTATGATCTGTTATCGGTACCGTTGTATGATTTCGTTTAAAAAAATAGACATTGTCACATCCCCGTTGATAAGAAGCGGTGATACCAGTATGATGTCCTCAGCAATCCTTCCTTAGTTTTGAACCTCTTCTTGAACAGCCATGACTGTATTGAGAAATGCTGTTCAGCCTTGTCAGAGGTCTTCTCAACCTCCGGATTCTTCAGGTACAGGAACACCTCGTTCCTGTGCTTCCTTATAAGATAAAGAAACTTCCTTATTTCCGGATATTCACCATACATGCTTTCTATCCTTTCCAGTATAAGATCAACCTTCTCTGATTCACTCTTGCCCTCTGCAAGTTTCAGAACTGCCTCTTTATTTTTTCCAAACTTGTTCAGATTTGCATCATTCTGGAAGAACATGTATTTCACAAGCCCCTTTGCAGGTTCAAGTTCCTCTTTATTATGTGAATCCTTTATGTTATGTGCAAGATCCTTCTCAATATGGAAGAGGCATCTCTGCCTCCTTATCCTCTTTCCAGGGATTCTTCCAGTTTCAATGAGTGATGATTCATAATGATAACCATCGGTAGTAATGAATATGTTATCCAGAACATTGAACATTTCAATGGATCTGGTGAAGAAACCTGTCAGAGTGGATTCCTGGAGATCATCCAGGATCGATTCAACAAAGTTTCCACTCTTCGAATCCTTCAGCATTGCACGGTACTTCTCCGTACCGTCAATGTGAACATACTGTTCATCATATACAAAGCATCCTGATGATTCCATCATGACTCTTTCCGGTGGTGGAATAATCCTTCTTACAGTCTCATGTGATATGATTGTATTTCCTATTATGCGGAACAGATCTGCAGCCTTCCTGAGTGATGTCCTGACCCTTGATTTCATCCCTTTGTCCTTTATGTCATCGGGAAAATGCTTTCCATAGCCGTAATTGGGTGGCCTTGCCACAAATGAATATCTGCAGTCAGTGCAGGTATACTTCTGCATCCTGAACACAGTGCCGTTTTCCATGATCCTGGAACATGTTCCGTTCTTCACAACATTTTTTGAACTGCATTGAGGGCATATTGGATTCATGAAGCTGATAAGATCATTCTCCTTCAACTCAAGATCCATGGGAGGAGCACTGTTCAGCATGAATACAGGTGAAGAATCAATAAAAGAGAAGTTGCCAGGTGATGTTGAAACTCTCCTGAACTCAGTGTATGAGGCTTTCCGCAGTCGCATGTAATGGAATGATTCCATGATATTTCATGTTTTCAGTCAGGCATAATGAATTGAGGAGAAATCAACTAATTTTTGACAATGTCAAAAAATATATAATACGAAACCATTCTCGTAAGATTGATATCCATAATTCTGGCTGCTGGAAATGGAACTCGCATTAGGCCGCTTTCATATTATGTTCCAAAGATACTTTTACCAGTCAAGGGGAGGCCCGTTCTGGATTATGTTTTAAGAAACCTCTCTTCACTAGGTGTAAGTACGCATTACATAGTTGCCTCTGAGCACTTGGAAACCATTGAGGCATATCTTAAGAATACCGGAATGGACAATGTAAAGGTTGTGAGGGGCCTGGGCTGGGAAACCGGCGGGGATCTTTCCCTCGCTCTTGAACAAATCAATGCCAGTGAGGATGTGGCCGTCATGAATGGAGACATCATAACAGATATTGACATGTCTAAGCTTTATGATCACCATAAAAAAACTGGAAAGCTGGCCTCCATTGCCGTGTTCTCCCTGAACGACCCATTGGAAGCAAAGAGATTTGGGAGAATAGAATTGAGCGAGGATTCAACAGTGGCTAAATTCGATGAGAAGTCTCAGGAGAATACCAGTGTTCCTGCACTGGTCAACACGGGTTTCTACATATTCGATCATAGGCTGATAGAGCGGAGAGATGAATATTTAGTTCCCAGGAAATTCAAACTTGAGAATACACTCTTTCCACGGCTTGCCATGGAACATCAGCTGTCAGGTCATGTCATGGAGATAAATTACTGGTGGGACGTCGGAACCATAGATTCTTATCTTAAAGCTGAAAATTACATGATAAATAATCACGGAGTTGTGCCCCCATGAAATCTTTTGATTCCTCAGATGAAAAAATATCTGTAATTGGACTCGGCTATGTCGGGCTCCCACTTTCCCTTTTACTGGCAAGGAAATTTCGAGTCATTTGCTTTGATACAGACGCAAGTAAGATCGACAAACTGCAAAGGGGAATTAATCCCATTACAGAACCGGGAGTGGATGAGCTCATATCTGATCCAGCCATAATGGATCATATTGAGCTATCCCATAATTCTGCAGATTTGAAAACATCCAGAATAAAGATAATAACCGTTGGCACTCCCTATGATCCGAACACCGATTATATTGATTATTCCCAGCTGAATGGTGCACTTGATCTTCTTCATGGAAATCTCAAATCCGGTGATATTGTTATATTGAAATCAACAGTTCCGCCTGGAACCACCAATTCTGTGGTGCGTGGCAGGATAATATCATACGGTTTCAAAGTTCCGGAAAATGTAGGCATAGCATTCTCTCCCGAAAGAATGGTGGAGGGTCAGGCAATAAAAGATTTCACATCTCTGCCTAAAATTATTGGCGCTTCCGACCAGAAAACATCTGATGTTGTGTCAGAAGTAATAGGTTCTCTGGGGGGTAGCATTATCCAGGTGTCCAACCCTGAAACAGCTGAAATGGTGAAAATGGTTGACAATTATTCCCGTTACGTTTTCCTTGGGCTGACGAATGAGATTGCACTTGCTTCTGAAAAGGTTGGAGTGGACGCATTGGAACTGATCAGGGCTGCAAAACAGGATTATCCAAGAAATGCAGGTCTCCTGCTTCCGGGCCCGGGTGTCGGCGGATCATGCCTGAACAAGGACCCATTCATTCTGAGGGCAGACCTCAGAAAGAAGTCACTAAGTCTCAGGATGGTGGATGCTGCTGCGGAGGTGAACAGATCAATCCCAAAGCATATCGCTGATCTCGTTATGCAATTTTCCAAAGGCAGGAGGAAAGTGGTCATTGCAGGCGTTGCCTTTAAAGGAGATACGGATGATATCAGGTTCACCCCAACATTTGAGGTTGCTGAAAATCTCGGATCCAGAGGATTTGAAATTAAATTCTCAGATCCGTTCGTGAATATTTCAGATATTACTATAGATCACGACATATACGAATCATCCACCGATTCAGAAATTCTGATTCTACTGACAGACCACGCAGAGTATAAAGCACTTGACTTGGAAAGACTCAGGTCCATAATGGCTAATTCTCCGCTAATAATAGACACTAGGGGTCTTATATCGAGTGATTATGCTACTGATCTTGGATTCGAATATCACGGGTATGGTAGGCTATGAGGGTGCTCATTGCTGGAGGAGCCGGTTTTCTGGGTTCTTATCTTGCCGAGAGATTTGTTGCCGAAGGGCATGATATACACATACTGGATAACTTTGTCAGCGGATTAAAAGGGAATATTGAAAATATTAGGGAAAGAATAACTTTACTGGAAGATGATGTCACTGCATTCCGAACTGATGAAACGTATGATATTGTTGTGAATTTTGCCAGCAGGGCAAGCAGGGTGGAATGGGAGAAGCACCCTGTTGATGTTGCCCTGTCCAATGCAGTGGGATCGAAAAATCTCATCGAGGTGGCCTTAAGGTGCAATGCCCTTTATGTGTATGCCTCCTCATCTGAGGTGTACGGTGATCCTAAGGTTATTCCGACACCTGAGGATTACGTAGGCTGTGTCGGCACAACCGGTTCACGATCTCCATACGATGAGGGGAAGAGATTCGGAGATGCTCTTACGAAAGCATACGAAAGGCAGTATGGTTTGAGGAATATTATCATCCGCTTCTTCAACACCTATGGGCCAAGGATGAGAGGTGGAGATTTTTATGGCCGAGTCATCGACAGATTTATCCAGCAGGCAATGCACAACGAATCCATCACGGTTTATGGCGACGGATCGCAGACACGATCCTTTACTTATGTTTCCGACACAATTGATGGTGTTATGGCTGCCATAACAAAGGGAAAGGAAGGAGAGGTATACAACATTGGCAATGACTCAGAAACAAGCATTCTAGATTTGGCTAAACTGGTCAAGAAGCTGACGAAATCCAGTTCCGATATACGCTTTGAAGATTTGCCGGAGAATGACCCCAAGAGGAGGGCGGCTGATATAACCAAAATGAGGAAACTTGGTTGGGAACCAAAGATATCCCTGGAAGAAGGAATAACAAACATTATTAAATCAAAGGAGTGAAATAAATGGAAAAAGTATTGGTAACTGGAGGTCTGGGTTTCATAGGAAGCCATACTGTAGACCGCCTCATAGAAGAAGATTACCAGGTAACTGTGCTGGACAATCTTGAAAGGCAGGTGCACCTGGGCAATGTTCCAGAATACAGGAACAAAAAGGCAGAGTACATTTTCGGTGACATAAGGCACAGGAAGCACTGGATGAAAGCTCTTGAGGGGGCGGAGTACATTATACATCTTGCTGGGGCAGTCGGGATTGGGCAGAGCTTCTGGCAGGGTAAGAAATATATGGATATAAATGTGGGGGGCACCGCTACCCTTTTTGACATTTTAATTAATAACAAATCCATGACTAAGGATATAAGAAAGATTGTGGTGGCATCCTCCAAGAGTTTATACGGGGAAGGCACATATAAATGCGATGAACATGGCGAAATAACCCCGATGCCAAGGGATATTGATCAGCTCAGATCACACCAGTGGGAGATACTTTGCCCGGTATGTGGCAAGCCAACTTCTCCCGTCGCGACAAGAGAAGACAAGCCTCCGCAGAACCTGAATCCTTACTCGCTTGGTAAGTACGCCACAGAACGGATGGCCATGTTCTATTCGGATATTCTGGAAATACCTTCAGTGGCGCTGAGATACTTCAACGTATACGGTCCACGGCAGAGCCTAAGCAATCCCTATACAGGGGTTGTTGCAATTTTTCTGTCAAGATTGAAGAATAATCACAAGCCAGTTTTATTTGAAGATGGAAAACAGATGAGGGACTACATCTATGTGAAGGATGTGGCTGACATAAATGTAAGATCCTTGACAAAAGGATCTGGGGTTTATAACGTTGGTGCGGGAAAACCTGAATCTCTTCTGGACGTGGTTTCAACATTAAACAGGATCCTGAATACTAACATCGAACCAGAAATTACTAGAGATTTCAGACCTGGAGACAACAGACATGATTTTGCAGATAATTCCAGATTGATATCAGATTACGGCATATCGAAATTTGTTGATTTTGATGAGGGTATGAGAGCGCTCGTGTCTGAGGCTAGATCTTTGGACGCTAAAGATATGTTTGAAAAAGAGGAAGTGGAAAGGAAAAAATTCTTGATGCATTAACTTCATATTGAAATTAACTGGTCAGTAAAACAGAAATCAGAAATACTAGGGCATAAAACCTTTTTTATGGATGCAGATGATGATAAAAATGGAAAGAAATAAAGTTAGCTTTGTAATGGATCCGGAGTTAGGTGGTGGACCTAGAAACGTTTTTAAATTATCAACGTTACTGAATGAAATTGGATTCTCTAGTAACATCCTGTCTTTCAAGAGAATGAGTTATGTTGATCATTTCTTAAACAGAAGAGGATATCATAATTATTACGGTGCAAAGAGAATGGAACCTAAAAACTTACTGGCTTTGATATATACATTTACAGAAATTGGCGATAACGTGAACACTCTATTTTACCCCATATTCCTTTTTAATCAATTTATTTTGAACCCAATCACATTATCTGCATATCCGAAGCCGGACATATACATTGCAACTGCTTGGCAAAGTTTTATCCCGACATCGAGAATATCAAAAAGAGATTCTATTCCCATGATGTATTATGTTCAGGCAGATGAAACGGAGTTTAGTGACAATTTAATATATAAAAGGGAGGCAACAAAAACCTATGTCAATGACACACTAAAATTTACGCAGAGTAAATGGTTAGTTGATGAATTCAAAAATAAATTTGATGTCGAACTAAACTACATTGGATTTGGAATTGATCACAACAAATTTTATCCTCGTGATATCAATCCAGAAAAAATTTTATTTACCATTGCTAGAGGAGAACAAATTAAGGGTTTCCCTATCTTTGTTCGTGCTGTCAACAGACTGTGGAAAATGAGACATGATTTCAGGGTTTTAATTGCAGGAAGTAAATCTGCCATCGACAAAGAACATATTAAATTCCCATATGATTACTTAGGTTGGATTAGTAATGATGAACATCTTGCAGAGCTTTATTCGCGCACAATTTTTGTTAATACGGGATTAAATGAGACATTACCTATGCCACCCCTTGAAGCGATGGCATGTGGAGGATGCGTCGTTATGTCTTCAAATGGCGGTTCCATAGAGTATACCAAGAACAGAGAGAATTGTTTGTTAACTAAGCCAGGGGACGATAAAGGGTTGACAGAAACTTTAGATTTTGCCCTTTCATCCAATTCTATAAGGGAAACCATGAGATTAGAAGCTATTAGAACGGCTAAAAAATATGAGTGGAAAGACGTTCTGAACAATCTGATTTTATTAATCAACAGGGAGATTTGAAGAATTTGAGATGTGCTATAGTAACCACAAGGTTTATAGAAGGAGATATGCGAGGCGGAGAAGAAACAATAAGAATACTGGTTAATAACATAACGGAAAAACACTACGTTCATCTGATCACGTCTGATATGGCTCAGGAATCATATAATCCTAGTTTTTTCAGTAAAGCTAAACCGCCTTTAAGTAACGTTGTAAGTGAACATTTACAAATCACCTATCTTAAAAATCATTACTTTGCTCAACGTATATTTCAAGTTCTTGATAGAACGTTTTATTATACGGGCCTGACCAGAACTAAAATTTCAGAAATGGTTAACACTTTAGCTTGGGGGCCTCTCATTCCAGCATCATATAAGATTATCGCAAATGGAGATTATGACGTGGTCTATTCTTCGATATTTCCTACTACGTCCTCTGTTCTTTCTTTCAAAGCTGCAATGGATTGTGGAATTCCCTTTGTCTTTACACCATACTACCATTTTTTGATCCCAAAGTTCCGGAATAGTTATCTATTGCGTCATATGGTAAGAAATTCCTCTGCAACGATTGCTTGCTCGGAGCTAGAAAGGGAAGAACTTGTCAAATTAGGATCAAACGAATCGAACACATTTGTTGTACCGTTATCGTTCGATTTATCCGTTATTCCGAAAGATATCCCACCGCAGGAATTTTTGAAAGAGCATATGAAACTAAAGGGATATTTTGTTATCTTGACTCACCCATGGGTCTCCAAAGGTGGGGTTAAAATTCTGCGCGCAGCATCAATGCTTTTTAAAAAAGGACTGAATATAGCTGTCGTAACTATAGGCAAACCTGAAAAAAACTATCTAGACCAAGAGCACATAATACAGTTAGAGACACCCCTTTTAAAGATTATAGATTTGGGTTGGGTGGAAGGTAGAATTAAATGGGAAATTTTTTCTATGTGTGACATTTTTGCCTTGATTAGTGATTCAGACGCCTTCGGACTATCCTATCTGGATGCTATGGCCTGTAAAAAACCTATATTGGGGGCCTCGGGAACTCCCGCGTGTGAAATTATAGAAGATGGCGTTAATGGAATTTTGGTTAATCCAGAAAACTTAGAGGAAATAGTTTTTGGTTTCACTAAATTAGTTTCTGTGGATAGAACTATACTCGGAGAAAACGGTTATAGCAAACTTACAACTAAATATGATCCAAACAAGATGACAGAAGCATATATCAATATATTTGAGAGTGTATCGCATAAGAATTAGAGGTTTGGTAGTGTATTGAATCTGCTGTAAAATTGAAAAGGTCCTGCACAATTCGGATTTGAAGAGGCGAAAATATGCAGGACCAGTTAGAGGCAGTGAAAGAGGTAATAAGTATTTTCCTGAAAGGCCAAAAGGAAGGAAAGAGACAGCTAATAGAATGGTTTCTCAATGACGTCATGGATGATGAGGCAAGAGTGCAGCTCGCATCCATGCCCTAGGAGAGGACAGAAGAAAGGAAAGGGCACAGGAACGGATCGAGAACAAGGAAGCTGAAGACGGTGGACGGGGAACTTGAACTGAGGAAGCCTCAGATAAGAGAGTTTCCCTTCAGGACCGCCGTCTTTGACCGCTATTCCAGGAGGGGAATGCTGTTAATATTCTTCATATCGCTCATAATAAGGACGGCGCTCATGAGGGGAATGATCTCATCAGGCCTGATGAGGAAGTATTCACTGGAGAAATTGATTCTGGAACTGGAGAAGCTGCATGTTATGGAAGATGCAAATGGAAGTATGAGCGAACTGGAAAGGACAAGAAAGCAGAAAGACATCCTTGATGCACTTGAAAAGGTATCGTGGTGGTAAAAGCAGGGAGATCAGGATTTAAGGAATCTTTTTGAAATTACAGCAATTCACGTATACTAGCATAATACCTTAGCGTACAGAAATAATTAATTGGATGTTTGTTACCGTCTATAGCTGAAAGGCGTAATTCTTCATGGTGGTTCAGGAACACGTTTGAGGCCATTCACATATACAGATGTTAAGCAGCTTCTACCCATAGCCGGAAAACCAATAAGTGAATACGCCGTTGGAAATCTAATAGATGTAGGCATTAAGGACATTGACATTGTTATTGGTTCCGTTGGCGGCAACGAGGTAAAAAGCTATTATGGGAACGGAGAAAAGTGGAGAGTAAATATAACCTATACTTATCAAGAGAAGCCTCTGGGGATTGCTCATGCCATCGGCCTCACGAAAGAATTTATTGGAGGCGACGATTTCATAGTATTCCTGGGTGACAATTACCTGAATGAAGGCATATCCTCCCTCTACAATGCGTATAGTTCGGATGAAATGGATGGTATGCTTGCCCTTGTGAAGGTTAAAAATCCTTCACAATTCGGCATAGCGGAAGTTCGAGATGGGAAGATTGTAAATCTCGTAGAGAAGCCGAAAGAGCCGAAGTCAGATCTTGCCATAGCTGGGGTATATTTTCTCAAACCTGAGATATTCGATTCAATCTCCAGACTCAGACCCTCCACGAGGGGTGAATATGAGATCACTGAGGCATATCAGGATATGATTGACCAGGGTAAGAGAATAGGATATTCCATCGTAACCGGTTGGTTCAAAGATACCTGTACCGTGGAAGATTTCCTCGAGTGCAATCGTCTCGTTTTGGATAAGATATCCAATAATCCCTCAATGATAAGGAGAAATATTTCAGGTCGCGTGTTTGTCGATCCCTCTGCCAACGTTGATGAGAAATCCTCAATCCTAGGCCCCTGTTACATAGGTCCAAATGCTATAGTGAACAACTGTTACAACGGGCCTTTCACAAGTATAGGCGCAAATTGCAAGGTCAATAACGCTGACATAGAAGATTCAATACTTATGGACGGTGTTACAGTCGATCTCAGTTCTTCAGCTACGATCAGAAAGAGCATAATAGGACCTAATGCAAAAGTCTCAGTCGGAAAAGATCCGAAAAAGGTTATTCGCCTTATCCTTGGAAGAGATTCGTCGGTGGAACTTTGAGTTCGTTGATTATTTTTGGTGGATCTGGTCAGTTAGGTAAGAGTCTTTCCTCTGTATTCCCTGAGGCCATTCCATACAGTCATTCTTCAGACAATAGAATGGCAGATATCACTAACTTTGAACAGTTGAAGGAAATCTTTGAATCGGAAAGACCTGAGATCGTCATAAACGCCTCCGCCTTCACAAATGTCGATGCGTGCGAATCGGAAAAAGAAAAAGCATTTACTGTGAACTCATTAAGTGTGATGAATATCGCATTACTCTGCAGGGAATATTCTTCAAAATTCATTCATTTTTCAACCGATTATGTGTTCAGCGGGACTAAAGGTAAGTATTCCGAGGGTTCTGTTTCGGATCCTATAAACTATTACGGGTTCTCAAAATCCGTAGGTGATGCTTATGCCTTATCCCTCCAATCATCACTTGTGGTACGAACCTCCGGAGTATATGGTTACGGGAAGAATTTCCCAAGATTTGTTTACGATAACCTTCATGCCGGAAAATCCGTAAATGTGATTGAAGGATATTATTCCCCAATAACAGCCGAGTTGCTTGCACTCTCTTTAAAATACTTGGTTGATCACAATCCAGACTTCTCCGGTATCTTAAACATCGCAGGAGAGAGAGTATCGAGATTCGATCTGGCCAAAACTATCGCTGCAACATTTAATTTCGACTCCGATCTAATTTTTAAAACACAAAAGTTGCTTAAAATGAAGGCTCTTCGCCCTTATGACTCATCCCTTGATATCTCAAAGGCGAGAAAATTTATAGATTTTGACTTTTACAGCGAAGATGCAAACATGAGATCGTTTAGAAAAATGTTAGGTGGATCGTAATATTAATCATACCTACAGTCATACGCTTTCATGCCTTTCAGTTTCAGTAAGTTGAACATTCCAGATGTTATTTTGGTTGAACCGGCGTCTTACATCGATGCAAGAGGATACTTCCTGGAAATGTTCAAATCCTCTTCTTTCAACGAGAATGGAATAGATCTTAAGTTTTCCCAGGACAATCTCTCATTCTCAAAAAAGGGAACTGTGAGAGGACTGCACTTTCAACAACATCCCTACGAGCAGGGTAAACTTGTTTATGCAATAACAGGCAGCATATTCGATGTTGCAGTTGACCTACGTATTAAATCGGAGACATTCGGTAAATACGTTTCCGTTAATCTCTCAGATAAGAATCACAGGTCACTGTGGATTCCTCCCGGATTCGGACACGGTTTCATGGCTTTAGAAGATTCTCATGTAATGTACAAAGTTACGAACGAATACAACAAAGACCATGATTCCGGAATAGCGTGGAATGATCCGGATATCAGAATAGAGTGGCCCGATATTTCATCAATAATTTCCGAGAAAGACAGAAAGCTAATGACATTCAAACATTATGCGGAACAAATGAGGGCGATCAGGTAATGAAACTTCTGGTTACTGGTGGGTTGGGATTTATAGGTTCAAATTTCATCAATTACTGGCTTTCCAATTATCCTAATGACTATATTGTTAATGTCGACAAGGTTACTTATTCTGCGAACTTCAATAACATCATCAAACACGATAGTGAGAATTACGTATTTGTTAAGGCTGAGATAAATGATAAGAAGATAATGGAAGAAATAATTTCCACTGTAGACACAGTGATCAACTTCGCTGCTGAATCACACGTTGATAACTCCATAGACTCACCAGAGGAATTCCTAAAATCCAATTACATGGGTGTATTCAATATACTTGAACTGGTACGAAAGTATGATAAGAGATTTCATCAAGTCTCCACAGATGAAGTTTATGGTTCACTGTCATTTAATTCTCCAGATCGTTTTGATGAAACTTCTTGCTACAATCCTAAAAACCCGTACTCCTCAACAAAGGCAGCCGCAGATTTCCTCATAAATGCTTATGTTAATACCTACGGGACAAAGGCAACAATATCAAACTGCAGCAAAAATTTCGGACCCAACCAGCATCCAGAGAAACTGATTCCGAAAACTATTTTAAATGCCCTCTCAAATCAGAGAATACCAATATACGGTAGCGGGAAACAGGTGAGGGACTGGATATACGTGGAGGATCACTGCAGGGCTCTTGATTTGATCATTCACAATGGTAGAATAGGCGAAACCTATCTTGTAAGTGCAGAAAATGAAATGAACAACATTGATGTTGTCAACAAAATCCGGGGTATTCTCAATAAAAGAGATAACCTAATCGAACATGTTAGCGACCGACCGGGGCATGACAAGAGATACGCATTAAGTCCGGAGAAGATTCAAAAAGAGCTCGGATGGCCTCCAAGAGATAATTTTGAGGACGCGCTAAGGAAGACTATAAATCATTATCAGGAAAATATCTCAATGTATATTAGGATGAAGCGAGTTTAGTTCAAGATGATCAGAATGATGGTAGCAAATAGCAGGAAAAAGTCTCCAGTTACATATTCAGAAATCTCTCTGTTTTTTAGTTTAGTGGATTATCGCAACAATTACTTCACCAGCAATGATCCCAACAAGATCATAGAATTCTACAACGGCTTTGACAATCGCGAACAGCTTATACAGTGGATGAGGGAGAGACCGAAGGGTGGTGCCAATATTTTCGAGGTTGAAGGTAACAGGGATATCATTGTTGTTGTAATTCCAACTGCAGATTTCAACGGTAAGTATGCAAAGGAGTGCAGGGAGAATATATTCAAAGGCCTTCACATGGTTTTTGTGGAAAGCGGTGAAGTTCCAGATCCCTATTTCAATTATGCCTACAACTGCAATGTCGGAATAAAAAAGGCTATGGAATACAATCCGAAGTGGGTTGTAGTTTCGAATGATGATATGGTTAAAGTTGATGATATTTCAAAATTAATTAATGAATTGCAGAAAATAGACAACGAGAATATTGATACAGTGTTTACTCCTCCTAGCCAATACCATTCGACCCCGATGTTCTTATGTAAACCTAAGGTACTTCTCTTCATTGCCCTTAGAACTCTTACATTTTTTTCGAAACAATTCAGTTACATTGAGAAAATTTACTATCAGCTGAGAAGATTCAACAAAAAATTATATTCTCCTCGGGATGAATACTGCCCCACTTTAATGTATAAAATCATAAGCTTCATTTTTTTTAAAAGAATTGAGAATTTTATAAATACTCTTTCATTTGGCATTTTCAGCGCATACTTTGTGAAAAAATCTAATAATAATGTATTTGATGATATATATATAAATGAAATGGAAGATACAGACCTCTCAATTTGCATTAAACGCAGGCAGCACAATACGGCAATTGTAGATTATAAAATAGGCGAGTATGTTGGCTCTTCTCTTGGAAGAGGCAGTATAAGGACAATGAGGCTAGTACCCGGATGGACATATTTTTCTTATAAGATGGAAAATGATGATTTCGACCAATGATTCATAAATCAGTGAGGCATATTTCCAAAGAATGTTCAAGCAATGGTGCGTTTCTTGCCTAAGGTCGATTTTGTGCTAAAAGGATATCATGGAGATGTCTATGTACTGGGTCCGATCAGATTCTGACAGCATGAGCATGGAGAAACACTTATATAGGGGGAAAGTCAAGAGAGGGGGAGTTTTTAATCTCATCCTCATTTCAGAGGTGATGATATGGTAGGAAAGGGCACTTACTGGGCAAAGGAGGAAAAGGCAAGGATCGTCATGGAAGTCCTGTCCAATTCCTCCACAATATCAGAGATCTGCAGGAAGTATAATGTTGCCTCATCCGCACTGTACAAGTGGAGGGATGAGTTCATCGCTGGAGGTACAGCTGCTATGGAGCTGGCAGATCCACCATTGAAACATCCCTCCTTAAGGAGATAAACGAACTCAAGGGCATAATCGGGGAACTGACAATAGCAAACGAAACTCAGAAAAAAAAATTCAAGCTACTAGGAGAGGCGGGAAGCCATGACAGAACCCGTTGCCAATGACCTTTAAAAATATCCAGATCAGCTTCCCTTACAGGCATATCTAGGTCCATGATATATCACAGGCACAGGGGGAGGAAACCAGAATACGATTCTGATCTGGAAAGACCATCATACGGCACAAGAAGGGTGATAGCAATTATCCGCCGCTCTGGTGCCAGGACGGGAAGGAACAGAATAAGAAGGCACATGCGTCATATGAACCTCTTTACAACACACAAGAAGGTTCACAGGAAACATGTGCCCAAGACAATTGTGGTACAAGGCCAAATGCCATGTGAGAGACGGATTTCACGAAGATATACATTGACAGCGGGGGATGGATATATTTCACAGCATACCATGATCTATGCTCCAAGAAGATAAATGGATATCTCGTATCAAGGATGTCACGAACGGCAGAAATGATCGAGGCTGTTAACAACGCCATTGTGGACACATTCCTTGATATAAATGTGAACGGACTTAGAATAAGATCAGACAATGGATCACAGCTTACATCATATCAGAATACGAGAAGCATCTCAGAACGCTGGGAATAAGGCAAGAGACGATACATGCACACACAGCTGAGGAGGAATGGCCAAATTGAATCATACTTCGGGAGATTCAAGGATGACTACTTACTATACTTTTGCGATTTGACCTCCCAATGATCCCATTGTGGATCTGTATGGCTTCCTTATCGATTCCATCAGTGTGTCCAGGAACTCTTTTCCTCCCTTCTCCATCGCCTTGAACAGATCAACCAGAATCCCCATGGCCATTGATCTGAATCTCATGCCGGGTGTACCTTTCCCGATCTTAAGATGGGATTCCAGGGAACGT
>JAMCUD010000078.1 GCA_023379355.1 Thermoplasmatota archaeon | reverse complement strand
CATGGAAAGTCTGCTATCCACTCCGCCATCTGATTGGTTCGTGTGACCTTCAATGTTGCCATGAATTTTCATTCATGGAAAGCTTGTTGCATTCAATGGCCTCCTTTTTCGTCAGGTGCCTTCAATGTTGCCATGAATTTTCATTCATGGAAAGTTGAATGAGGAAATAAAATCAAACAGAAAATATAGCGCCTTCAATGTTGCCATGAATTTTCATTCATGGAAAGCAGTCATATCCCTGGCTTATCTCATAGGCTCTTGCCCTTCAATGTTGCCATGAATTTTCATTCATGGAAAGGCTATCACTGCGAGGTTTATGTTCGCAATGGGGAGTTGCCTTCAATGTTGCCATGAATTTTCATTCATGGAAAGAGCTTAAAATAGCCCGATTTGCCAGTATATCTGGAATGCCCCATTAACTGAAAAAATTTTGGATGTAAAATATTTGGACTCGAGAGGGTATCGCCACTCTATGGGACTGCCCAACTACTTTGATTAGCAAAAATTATTCAAGCGCCATTTTCCTGTCCCAACAAATGCGAGCACATCCCAGGAGATCGAGGTGTAAAGAGCTTCTCGAAAATTTGGGTTTTCATGTTATCGACACCAATGAGGTCCATAATCTCCGCCAAATCGGAGTTGTTTTCATGGATGCCGTATGGGCTTAAACCCATATATTGGTAAATAATTTTTCATACAATGAAGCTTGAGTATTCAGTGATATCTCGCTTCACTCCAATGAACTCAATATCAGATGTATCTTCCTTTGAAGACCTTCCCAAAGGGATAATTATAATGCTGTCCTCATTCGTTTTAATTAATACCACCAGGTCGGATAGCATTAGCATTTTTTCAGTTTTTGATAATCTACACAAGAAAACAGAATATTGAATGGCTTCCCCATATCCTCTCATCTTTACGTAAATTTTTCTCAGACGTTTCGGATCTCTAATATCATATGCTACAAGATAGCGGTTCCTCATTTTTCATCTCGTACTGAATGCTTTGTATTCTTGAATTTCACCCTTCAGCCATCTGGCCACAAGTCTGCACTGAACCTCTATGATTCTCCTATAACTAACAGTATATCCAAAAATTGGGTGTGTTATTAGACTGTCAAGGCGCTTTTCGTATTCCCTTATTACCCTTCTCCTTCCATTATCTGTTAATGAAGTTCCAATACCTCGTTGGATGAAGTCACTGGATTTAATCATCTCACCATTTACTAATGAAATTAGTGTAGAATCTGCGATCAGTGGTCGGAATTCCTCCATAAGATCCAGTGCAAGTGCTGGTTTACCGTATTTTGGTTTATGATAGAATCCAAGATAAGGATCAAATCCTATAGAAAGTAAGGTGACAGTAACATCCTTCGTGAGTAGCGAGTACAATAAGGAAAGAATGGCATTGATTGGATCTAATGGAGGGCGTCTGTTACGCCCTTCAAAATGAAAATCCTCTGATAAGTGGCCATTCTTAAGCATGTCACCGAGATGACTGAAATAAATCCTGGCTGCATTTCCCTCAATTCCAAGGAGCTCCTCAAAGCTACGAGAAGTTCTGGCTCTGCGGTAAAGAAGCTGTAGTTCCAAAAGCGTACTATCATTACAAATTTTTGAGTTTCTCCTGATTAAAGTTCTGCAGTTTCTAATCTTTCCCTCAACTATGATGCGAGATATGCTTAGCGCTTTATTTTCTTCGAGTGCCGCTAGGTACTGCGACTGCCTGAGAAGAACGTTTCTATGGCTTAAGCCCGTGGTAATACCGTTGAACCAACCTCCTGTTGTAAAGTATGTTATGCTTATATTTCGCCTGCAAAGTTCATGGATAGTTTGAGTCGTGATCTGAACATTCCCAAAGACAGAAAGATGTGACACATCAAGCATCCTCACTCTTGAAACAATCTTCCCCTCACTTTTAACTTCTAGCTCTTCATTGCTTTTCCCTATGGTCGCGCCTTGAGATACCACATAAAGTGGAAGTGTATCATACCGAGCTGGATACAATCTCCTCACTTCAGTTTCAGAATTCTTTATGTTTTCTTCAGCCAGCAATACAGTTTCATCTGGAAGACATAAGGATGCAATGGAGCATCGCTGGCATTTTGGGCTATCTCTCAATGGTGGAGGGATCTTTCCCGATACGGATAGTTTCCGTGCACTTTCAATTACGTTAACAGTCCTGGCGGTTAAATCGCTGTTAATTTCTACTGAAACTCTTCTCTTTGATCCGGCGTAAAATACGATGCCCCTTTCAACAGGATAACCATTGTCCTTTAGTATCAAAGCTTGGGCACAGACCTGTACAATATCTGAAGGCCATGCACTGTATTCATTGTCAGGACTTTTAGACTTCTTGTATTCTACGGGTGTCATTTTGCCAGCTGTTTCTTCGACCACGTCCATCCTTGATGATATTCCGTAAGTTGAACTGGACATAAAGACAGAAGTAGCCTTCAGATTGGTTGCATTATTGCCAGAATCTGAATTATTGTCCCTCATCAGGGAACCGGATTCAATATCAACGTTTCTGTGAACAAGGCGTCCTTCAACGGTATCCTCGGAATCTTTGAATTCGTTTTCCACCCATTCTATGTAAAAAAGACGAGGGCAATATACAAACTCGTTGATCATTCTAACCGGAATATACATTTCTGGGGTTTCTTTATCAATGTCAGTCATAGCATTCAGTCTCTATAGGCATCAAATTGTGGGCTCTTGGCACCATATGAGATTCTCCAAACAAAACACTGTAACCTTCTCAGTGGGGCCAATCTTCCAGTTTATGTCCAAACCAACTCCCCTGGCAGAAAAGTACCATATCCCTTGGAAAATTCATGTCTACTTGAGCTGTAGATGGCAACTACCCCTCTGGACCTAAGTCTCTCCCTCATCGATTCTTCGAATACCTCCTTGGATAGCAACAATGTTCTTACCGTATCGGTATCTGCAGGTCTCACCCATATTGGCCAGGTGAATGATGGTCCTGAAAAACCAGACGTGATCCGTTTATACTCATTTTTAAGTGATGTATGATTCCTCATTTTCTCTCCGGGCTTATTTTCAGACGTTAGCCTTTTAACCTCATCCGTAAGAACAGGGAAAAATGGAAGCGACTCATAAGCTAGCCATTCTGCAGCTGCTTCGCAAAGTGGGCTTTGATCTGTGGAAGGCTCCTGCTTTCTGAAGGCGTGAATTCTGTAAGTTACGGGGTCCCAACCCATTGCTGAGGCATGATCATCAGAGTAATTCCAGGGACCGAAAATTGCTTCCCGAATTTTATCTAAGGTGATGGTGTTCATTGTTGCTCTGATCTTATTAAGAAATTTCTGCTTTCCAGTTGACATATAAAAGTCTGTTGGTTTGACCAAGCCCTGAGATCGGTCTACAGCCATCTCCGATCCAAATGCAGCCCAGAAATCTGCCTTTGCCCTGAAGAAATATGATGAATCTTCAAGTATTTTGAGTGAGATTCTACTGAATTCGTCTGGCTTCATCCTGACATCGTCATACTCAAAGACGGTTTTCTTTTCATCATCCCTGTGGGAGAGAATGGTCAATAGTAGTTGGTCTTCTGAAAGGTCATTCTCAGCACTCAGAACTGCCACCCAGTCATCATATAGCTTCCAATGAAGACGTACATCGTTGTGCCACCCGTTATGAGAAACAATTCTTAGAATTCCCAGTGCTGCCATTATTCCTATTGGAGTACTGCCTATAAGTCCTGTGAGTTCGAGCTCATTTTTCACGATTCATTGCCTCCTCCTCTGATTCTCTGTGGTCACCCAGACGCACTATCATCTCCATATACGGAAGTCCCCAGTAACCGTATTTCCTTACGAGGTTCCAGAATAGACTCGGCCACTCCGAATCAAGCATTTCAAGGCCGTGATTTCCTTCGAAAGTAACACTTTGACCAAAGAAATCAAATTGGATTGAAGTTCCTGGATCCTCGATAACCGGCATGAGTGGTCTCCCCCTGCCGTGATGGACGCCAACAATATATGAAACAAGATCAGGATCATTTACGCCATCGCCTAACAACTTCGGATTAGTCCTTATTAGGGCGTAGGAATAACACTCATGTCGCCCGCCCTTGGGGTATCCAGCTGTTTCCCTGGCTTTAGCTATTGATCTTAGATCGTTTCCCGGACCATGCGATTTTGCTAGCAGGGGAGTGCTTTCAGTGAAAGGCAGCCCACCCCGCAGCCAAGATTGAAATCTTGGGTCTGCCTTGCCAAGATCATGAAGGAGCCCTGCCATAGACAGATTTGAAACGATATCATCAGGAAGCCCCAGGGAGGATGCGAACTGGCGAACATGATTCTGCACGCCCTTGCTGTGTTTTTCCAGTGATACATCATCCGTATAGGAGGAACTGTCATCCTCATCGGTCGATTCTTCCGGAGACATGAGACTCGTCTCCAACAGTACTCCCTTGGGGCTGTCAATAGGATATACCCTCTGATTCCTCTTCCTTCCCATGGCGATCAACCCCCTCATTGTTTTTGATACCTCTGATTTTATACCTGGCATGTCAGAGATATTAATCAGAGCCTGATCCACAAGATCGTAAAGATCATCTCCAGATGTGAATCCAATAATGACTGCTTCAATAATCTCCTTACACTTGTCCGCATGATCCGAACTTGCATCGGAGAACCATATTGGTATCATTCCAGGATGAAGCCGGAAAACCTTGCGTCCAAACACCCTTTCTGTTGCGACCTCAGCAACATCAGCAACTGGATACTGACTGGAAGGATTCCATCCAAAACTGTCATATCCACCATATGTGGATGGCAAAATAACGGTATCTCCTGGTTTTATTTCGTCAACATTTGCAATATACCCTCCTTGCATTCCTTTCCATATGAATGCTTTTCGAAGCCGTGATCTTGCCCTGTCAGATTCGACCAATGGGCGACTACCTTCAGTATCTGGAAAATCTGAAATGGTCCCGTCCAGAAGTGATTTTATGGCCCAAATTGGCAGAGGTGCTGCTTCATAGGAACTTGGAGGTAGAAGTGAGATGATTTCCCTCACATTAATCTCACCAAGGGAAACCATATCCTCAGGCAGATCAGATCTCCAAACAACCTGAACATCTGGGGATGATTCAGCTGTTCCATGGAGCAGAAGAGGTAGATCTGGTTCAAATTCTGGATCAGGGGATGTCTGCGCAAGCAGGTCCATATGCGGCGGCATAATTATGGGTGCTTTCTGAGCCTCGACGCTAAGCTCTGACACATCTTCGTTTGCTGTTGCTGAGCCCATCCATTTCGGGCCAAAATCCACCTCGCCATTATGCTGTATTTTTTTTAGCCATAGCCATGTATTTTTCCAGGCATCGCCATATATCACTGTGTTAACATCTGCCCGATCAGGTGAAAATAGAATTTCCCCGAATGAGCCGCTTCTGACACCAACTCTGTTTAACCTCCCGAATCGCTGCTGCAGAGAATTTAATGGGGCAATCTCTGAGATCATTATATCAAAATCAAGATTTGCCCCTACCTCTATTGTCTGTGTTGAAACGACCATAAGGGGCTTCGTGCGGTTGGTATCTTCCTTCCCAACAGTCAGTTCTGGCAGCACTGTTTCTAAAATTGAATCCCGGTCATAAGGTCTTACTCTGCCTATTATTTTGACTGTATCAATCTCTGAATGTTTTGCCAAATCATCATAAATTGAATTAGCCAAGGAAACTGAGTTTACAACTATGCTTACCCTTGGGGTACTCTTGCCTCTTATTGCTGTAAGGGCTTCCTGTGAAAATTCAAGCGAGAGATTTATGAGTCTCTCCTCATTATCCGATTCACGTTCTACCCTCACTTCTCGCAATTTAACAGGCTTGTGAACCAAGAGTCGTTTCGAAAGAACCGGATCATTGAAATCTTCATCATCAAGACCAAAAACTGATCCAGATAGTTCAGGATGTGTTGCGCTCATACTTACAAACGTGGCATTTCTGCCTACCTGCCTTTCTGACCAGTTTGAACCTTGATATCGCTCAATCATCTTGAGAGTATTAAGGAATGGGGTGGAAAGATGTGCCTCATCTAGGATAATCAGTGAATCTTTGGCAACAAGGGCAGCATGGACGGGCCTCATATATTCACTTATCCCATATCCACGAAAGAGAAGCCGTGATCCAACCTGGTCAACTGTGGACAGAATTACAGTTGGCTGAAGGGGATTTTTAATAAAGACAGGCTCATGAGGAATTCCTCCGTGCATCCTAACCACTTCAACAGGGCTTGATTCCTTATGGCCGGCAGCAGACACCAGAGCTCTGGCTACATCGCCAACAACTCCATCGGCATCCAAGGAAGAAATAAGAGCATCCCTAATTGCCATGGCAGTATTATAGGCCTCATCTACGACAAATCTCCTGTCGACAGTAAAATATATGCGCCTTAAGGGTTGTTTTCCAGACAGAATGTGAAGTGCCATACTGAACAGCGAAATATCAATGACGGAGGTCTTACCGGAAGACGTTGGGAGGACGATTCTTTCTGGCCACCTCTCTCTTTCGACAACAGAGAGAAGCCGCTTTTGCCAGGGAAAAGGATCTGAATTGTGTATCTTCCTGAAAAAAACTGGGAAATCATTGATATTCAATTAATACCCTCCGGAAAAAGGATATAGTAATCCGAACCCCGAAAAGCTGCCAGATCCAATTATTATTGGCCCACTAATTTTTTCCGGAAATCTTATGATTGCATGCGTACGAAGATAATGTCCGAACTTCTGTGGCACGGCATATTCTCTTGCTGGGGATATGCCTTCGAAAATGCTGGTCGGAATGGTTATAACCTCATCGGGTCCCATTACTCCTGCCCTTTGGCATGCATCACGAAACACAGGTCCTCCGTCTCTGCCTGGTCCAAGAGATGATAATTTCGGATGCCTTCCAAGAACAATAGGAGTAACGGTAGCCCAACTTTCGCTGGGACCTTCATAATAACCCAAGTTCAGGCCATGTGGTACACTAGGGAACTGATCCGGAGCTATTTGCTGAACAGACACTGTGCCAAGCCTGCCCAAATTAAGCGATGTTAGCTTGAATGCAGTAACACCGAACAGAGATCTTATTTCATTATTTGCAGACTTTGGCAATATGAAAGAGAAACCTAACAGATGGCCGGAAGCATACGGGTGACCCATATTAAGATGTGGTACCACTGAAAGATGTGCGGAGTTAAGAGGGGTCCCATCATTGTGGTGCCCTGAGATCACATCAGGAATAGGATCAGGATAAAGGGAGAGCATGGAAGACCTTGCCACTGAAATGATTTTGTAGAAAGCGGTGCCAGGTATCATCTGCGAACCGCTTATCCTGAATGTAAATGTGTAACCGGAATTTCCTCCAAAATTTTCTTTTCTGTGCTCTGGCACGGCATATCCATATCTTACGATCCTGCCAACTCTGGGTTGGATTCCAGGATTTTTTGTCCTAAGGTTGTGCACCTGCTCCAAATGGGAGAGTCTGCCTTTTCCCAAGGTTCTCAGGCTAAACTGTCCATTGTTTTTTGGTATTAGCGTAGGCTTCATATCCCCCTTCATTACACGAACGATTACAGGTGTTGCCGAATGACCAAGATATGTTACATTCTCTGCTATCAGTTTCAGCCCTCCAATGTAGGTATCGCATTCATATCCAGCGTCCCATAAAAATTTGACGTGCTTATCCGCCGGAGTAATTGCTGGGAATTTTCTCTCTGCCCGGAGCCTGTTTAGGCCAATGCCTGGCGAAATTGAAGGCTGCTTTCTATACGACCTCAAGGCTTTTTTATCTCTGGCACTGACTGGGTCGTTCACTGGCACGAAGTATGAAACCGAATCTCTCCCGTTTTCCTTGGAAAACACATCGTCGATATATATTGCAGGATCCTGCAGAGTTTCCAGCCATTCAAGTGATCGTCTTGCTTCCTCTCCAAGGTCGTTCTCTTCGTAAGCAGCTACAAGGGCCGAAAAAAGTCTAGATGGATGCGGAGGATACTCAACCCGCGATTTGTCGCTGTATGACGAGGCAATTAGCCTTCCCATTAAATATTCAACATCTATTATAAGCAAGATTCATCCCTTCAGTTCTTCGTATAACTTGCTTCTAATTTTCGTCTTCGTCATGCAGCTCTCTGCTTCGTCTTATCAGGTCTACAAGATTCCTGTTCGGCTTAAGGTACACATCGCGATCCAACCATGGAAGCCCTGACTTCTTTGCTTCCTCTATGGAATGTTTGAGAATCTCATCACTAGACTTTGTATCAATACTGAAAAATTCAGGTGCGCTACCCCTGAGAATCAGTTCAATCTTTGGTTCTTCAAGAGGTACCAGAAGGCATCGTGATCGGAGATCATACCCATGGTCCCTATGGTGTGCAATCGCCGATATCGCCAAAGCAAGCAACACAACCTGTGCCTTTGTATCAGTGTCCGGATTAGTTTTTCCATCTGTAGGAAAGTGAAGTTTTCTAATGGCTGGTATTGAAATTACTGCAGTCTGTATTGCTTTATCAATGGACACTCCGCCTCCAATCTCCTTTATCGATGGAGTGACGTTCCCAAGGTTGAGTTCAGAGATCTTCTTTTGGTACTTTTTCAGCTTATTCCCCTCCTTCGCAGCCATTTCAGGAATTGCTGTCCAGTTACCGTCTTCGGTTTCATACAGTTGAGGATTTGAATGAATGACGGGGTCTATCCTCGAAGACGTTTGTACCCCGGGTTTTGCATTGAATCCTACGATCTCAGAAACCACCGCCCTCTGAAATTTATTGCCCATTCCACCTGGTCCAGTGGAGTCCCAAATACCAAAGACCAAAGCATGCGGACAGTACTGAAAAAGTCCTGTTGCATCTCTTATATTTGACTTTATGAACGATTTACCAATCTCTGTATCTCGAAACGGAACTCCATCAAGGGAACTTTCCCGGAATATTGCATCGGCTATTCTATGTGGTGTCTCATATGTGCTTATCTTCCCTATGTCGGGAAAGTTTTCGCTAAAATCTGAGTATATAGCTTTAAGGTTTATTTTTCCAGATTTTATTGCTTGAAGAAGTGCCTCCTCCATCCTGTTTGCCTGTGATTGAACAGAATCCAATAATACAGTTTGTACAACGGACCCATCTTTATCAAGTCTTGATTCAAATGCATACTTCCCTTCTGCAAATGTGGGAGGATAAACCTTACTTCCTCTTCCACCAGATGGTTCTAATATTGTAATCTGCCTGTACGCATATCCAGATTTTAAAGATTCTATAAGATCCTCATATTTGATTTCTTGATAACCGTGTTCTTCCGTTTCTGCCATAAAATATCTTAATTTACAATGGGCTATAGTATAATAATATTATCGTATTTTGGGGTGTGATGTGATGCTTAAGAGGGTTGGATAGATAAAATTAACATCCTCACTTTGTCATTGGGAGATTACCGTTGTGTAGGAGGTAATCCCACGTATAAATGAATGGATATTTCAACAAAAAGCATGCTATAATAAGTTAACCTTATGCTTCATTTGGAATGATGGAATCATAGCTGCTGCTAATTCTAGTTATTCCGCATGTCTTTAGGTGAATTTGCTTCATCTAGTCTGAACCTTTCTTGAATTTACCCGATACCTCGAATGGTTTATTGTTGTGCATAACAGAGAATATTATGTGGCACATCTTCCTTGATGATGCAACCAGAGCTTTCTTCTTTGGCATTTACAATATGGGGGCAGTTTGAGGATCAAGGCATCACGTTAAGGAAAGGGACAGTGCAGGATGAAACCCTTATCTAATCCGATCCGGGAAAACATGTCAGAAAGAAACCTCCTTTCCCCGTTATACCGGATCCCATTGAACCGGAAGATCTGGAGAGTAACCCTTCAACTAAGGATGAAAAGAAGAACACAAAGGAAGAGAAAAGACAGGCAAGGATCGGGACAGTAGAAAAGAAAAGGAAGAGAAGGGATGAACGCACATCATCCAATACAGGGAGATCAAGGGACGGCACATGGTCAAGAAAGGGATCGAGAACGTATTTCTGCAAGAAGCTTCACACTGTACAGGGAACAGATATCCACTTGATCAAGGAATTTGTTGTAACCACAGCATCACTGCATGATTCCCAGATCGATCTGGGGATTCCAAACTTCAGGAACAAAGGGTATTCCGGTTCGGGAACCCGCGGTGTCGATGCAGGCATGGAAAGAGCATCAAGGAAACATTCCCTATCCATCCATCAGGTCAGAAGGAACAGGAGGATAACAAGGAAACATCCTCTAGGCGAGAAACCTTATTCCGTTATCAAGAGGATATTCAATGGTGGACATGTATTTGTCATCATGATCAGAAGGGCAAGAGTCAAGGCAACCTTCATGTGCATAGGATACAATCTCCTCACTGTTGCTTCCATGGAAAAAGATGGCAGGATAGCGGTAGCTCTCAAAAATTATTGAAGAAGGAGAGGAAAAAAGGGGAAAAAGATAATAATTACAGGTAGATAGGTTCTATTTTGACTGTAAGAATCATACAACTCACCAGAAATTGAAAGAAACACAGTAAAAAAGACAGTTAATCGGAAAACTCAACAAATAATGATCAATTTAATTGACCCATAAGTTCCTTTCTGAACCTCTCCTTCAACTCGGGATTATCCACGATCTGTTTCAGGACAATTTCAAGGATCAGGCCCTTAAAATCTTCTGGAAAAGTTTCTACGAGCATCTTCGTTAACAATCTTAGGATTTTAGTTTCATTGTGGCTTCGTAATGTGGGAAGAGAGCCACTGGAGGGTATCGATCCCCCGACCTGCTGATTACAAGTCAGCTGCTCTACCAACTGAGCTACAGTGGCACCATCCGCCTAATAATTAACAACAGATAAACCTTTCAATTCCCGTGCATATCT
>JAMCUD010000077.1 GCA_023379355.1 Thermoplasmatota archaeon | reverse complement strand
GAACTTCATGGACTATCCCTTTTCGGAGACAAGAGCAATATGGTAATCCCGGAGAAATTATCAAAGACCAGAAGGTATTGAATCCTTGGTACTGATTGCATAGAAAATGGATGGGAAGTCTGAAGTTTATATGTTTTTGGGCTTTGTTTACAATGTTCAATGGGACAAGAATCAAAAAAGTAGAGGGTGATTCGCTGGTTTTCCTTTAGTCTTTCCGGAAAATCTAAGGAAATTAAACTGGAGTTCCATAGACAAGATTAACTTGAAAATTATTGAAAAGAGCTTCTTCTATGGAACGACTTAACTCTATGGGGCCATTGAGATATGGTGTTCTACAGCCATTTTTTCCCACATGGGATTTGCACCTGAGGTAATCCCATGCTGAAGCTTCCTTCAAGGAGATTTTTGAAGGGTCCAAGTTCCTCAAATTATCGGAAAACAACATCAACGACATCATAGAAGCCTATGAAGCTGAATTTGGCTCGAGCCCCAGAACGTTCAGAGAACTTCTGGAGGTCATTGAGTGATGGGTTCACCTGTTTCTGTAACATCGGGAGGGCTCGATTACCTGAGTCAGCAAGGATCCGCCAAATTAAGCCCTTAAAACGTTCCAACTCGTATAGGTGGACTGACCTCCTAATAACACTGGAAACAGCGGATGGGTTCTCAGGGTCGAAGCATAAAATTATTGTGAGAAAAAATGGAATTATGTTGTGCTTGAAGTGGCAGGGGGTGATAAAGAAAGTTTTTGAAAGATTTGAATTCGTATTTCAGTCTGATTACACTGAGAATGACCTCAAGGAAAGCCCTGAAGCGATAGAACTGGAATTGAGCAACCTTACCGGTGCTCCTGAGTGAAGAGATGGAAGGTATGTAATTGTGCGTGCAAAGTAATTTTTGCAATCGATGAAGGAAACGATCTAAAAAACCTCTGATAGAATTGAGTAAGATCCGAATCCATTTTAGCCCACTGTTGCTCGAAAGAGTGGAAATTCCCTCAGCAATGAGGAGCGGTGTCTTCATTGGCAGATTGCTCCTTTATTGGGTCTGTATCTCATCCGGAGATCACAACATTGCACTCTTCTCTTAGTTTCTCAAGAATCACTATGATCTCTTTTTCCGGCCTGAAGTAAACAGGGAGGCTCATGAGCTTCGCAAGTCCCAGGGAATAGCAGTCGCCAATTGATATTGAGTATCGGCATTTAAATTCAGCCGCAAGTTTGTGAACCTCTTCGTGTGATAAGATTTTTACTAGATTTGAGGCTAGGAGATCATTTATCACGCTTCTTCCACTTTCTCCTCCAATTTTTCTGCATACAAAGTAAGTGAGTTCTGTGAGTGAAATTCTGGAAATATATGCTTCAACGGAGTTTTGCACTAACTTGTCATACATAATTTCATTATTGCCATCGAGGACATCCAGCAGCACCCCAGTGTCCAGCACAATGGCCTCAGGAGTACTGTTCATCCTCTCTTCTTCCTTTGTTCAGGTCCCGAGACAAATCTAATCCTTTCAGTTGTTTTCTTACGGATTCGACTTTACTCATGTCTATTTCGTTTCGGTTTAACAGATACTCGATAGCCTGGGCCAAAGTGACATTTTTTCCGGACTCAATCTGGATTTTAGACGCTAGTCTTAACAGCTTCTCCCTTGTCTGTTTAGGAACCTTGATAGTGGTAGACTCCATATACTACGTATACCGTTAGAGTACAAATATTTGTCCCCCCAGGCATGGTTGGTCAATTTTTCCCAGAAAACGCGGTTTTGAAAGCGAATTAACTTTTCACCCCCGGAAGTGACAAGAATGGTAAAACCGCCGTTAAAAGGGTCTAACGTAGTCAAGGCAGGTACAAATCCGTAAGGGACTGCACCTGCACTCTATGGGACCGTTGAGATTTGAACTCAAGTTACCAACACCCCAAGCTGGTAGGATACCAAACTACCCCACGGTCCCGTTCATGAAAAGGGGAGAATTTCGTCTATGAGGTCAACGTGAGAGAGAATCATCCTTCTGCAGCAGTATCTTGTAACACCGAGTTCGTCCATTGTTTTTGATATCTCATCTGGGGTCG
Source organism: Thermoplasmatota archaeon (assembly GCA_023379355.1). The sequence continues at coordinate 1,762 of JAMCUD010000077.1, read as the reverse complement.
GTTCCCTGCCGGTCTTCCTGATCTCGGACATTTTCCTGTCAAACTTCACGCTGTGGGAGGAGATCACCTTACCACAACTGAAGCATCTAACTGGTATTATCATCTGATCACCTGTAGGATTTCTGTCTCTTCGCCCTGGCTCCGCGACCCATGGGTTTCTTGGGCATCTTTCTTCTTATATCATTAACAAGAAGGGTCCTGTCGTACTGTCTGAAGGCTTCTTCCAAAGCATCGTCCTTCAATAGTTTAACTATGCCCTTTGCAATTGCAGTTCTGGACGCATCCGCCTGACCAGTCATTCCTCCGCCGGAAACGACAACTGAGACATTTATTTCATTTCCTTTCTCTCCAGCAAGAACCAGCGGTTCCATCAATTTGTTCCTGAGGATCTCCACAGGATAAAGCTCCACTGGAGTACCATTAATCGTTACCTGCCCTTTCCCCTTACGTGTTATGGCTCTTGCAACTGCGGTTTTCCTTTTTCCGGATGTCAGTACGACACTATTCGCTTTCATCAGTATTTCCCTCCGAGATTTGCAGCTACATCAGCAAGAAGGACGAATCCACTCATCTTTTTGTTTCTGGCTTCTTCAACCGTCATCATCTCGTGATCCTTATACTGATGCGGTACTCCGGAATAAACCTTGCAATGTCTGAATTTCTCCATCCCGGATGACTTTTTCTTTGGAAGCATGTCCCCAATTGATCTTCGTAGAATCTGATTTGAGGTTCTCGGGTAATAAGGTCCCTTCCTCACACTTCCAATATCCATTCTCTCTCTGAATTTTTTAAGAACGGCATCTCTTGAACCTGTAACCACGACTTTGTTGGCATTGACAACAACAACCTCCTCACCATTGAGAAGCATCTTTGCAATCTTTGTTGACAGTCTGCCATAAATATGATCCTTTGCATCTATTACTTTCAATGTTTCACCTCAGAATCCTGATATTTGTTCCCTTAGGGTTGTCTCTGGCCAGTTCAACAAGGGAAACGAATGAGCTCCCGCCCTTTTTCATTTTCTCTATGGCCCTGGGAGAAGCCCTCAGTGCAGATACAGTAACCTTTCGGTTCATATATCCTGTGCCCAGCACGTAACCTGGAACCACAACGACCTCACCATCTGAGGTCTTGGTCTCTATACTGCCCACATTTGTCCTCGGGTAGTTTCTCCGTGACTTCATAAGCCTGAGGGCAATATCTCTCCAGAATATTGAATTATTTTCCCTTGAAATTTTCAAAAGCTGTTCAACAGTCTCCTTCAATTCGGGATTTTCCTTTAAGGACAACTTTCCTGACATTTAGTTCAACCAATAGCCACACCTAATGGAGAATTATTAATAAAGCTTTTCGGGAGTGTCTTTTTCGGTTTGGCTGTAATTCAGTCTGAATCTTAGAAACCTCAGTATTCCCATTATTTTGAAGTATTCTGAATTGGTGAGGTTTGTCCTTGCCATAAGACGTGAGATCATAACTTCGGTATTTGGCATCTTATACTCAGGATACCCGGACAGTTCAAGAATTTCATTGACCTTTTCCAGAAGTATTCCCAGATTGACCTCTTCAAGTGGCTCAGAAACAACCGGTAAGTTTCGTTCTATGTCCCTGATCATCTCGTAAAGGATTATTGAGACCGCGTGGGATAAGTTGAGTACCGGGTACTCAGGGTTGGCCGGTACATGTATGAAGGAATTGCACTGCTCAACCTCCTCATTCCTCAGTCCGTCATCCTCTCTTCCAAATACCAGAGCAATTCGCCCAT
>JAMCUD010000076.1 GCA_023379355.1 Thermoplasmatota archaeon | reverse complement strand
TTCCGATCTGCTTTTTCCAGATGACTCTGTGCATATCCAAGTTCCAGTTTGTATAGATTAATCGTTCCATAAAGATAGTGGCCCTTTGCGAGGAGTCTTTCGTCCTTTGTTTTAAGACCAAGCTTTATTGCATTTGATCCAAAATCAATTGCGCGAGTGTAGTTTCCACTTTTCATATAATAATCTGCAAGGTCTTGAGTCTCCTGGCTGAAATCCTCCCCTGAAAGCTTTTTCAATATATATTTGCGAATCAGTTCAATGAGGGGCTTCTGATCCTTAACAAATTCATCCTTAAGGCCATCTTCAAAAATGTGAAGGCCTTTTTCTGTGGGCCTAAGGGATATACGGTCACCTTCGTCGAATGATATGTAAACCCAGTCAAGATCTCTCATAAATTGAATTATCTCAAGAGATTTTTCCTCTCCGTAAGTGTTAAAATCAGCGCTATCGAGCTTGGAATACTCCTCTTCCGGAATAAGGTGACTTGCCAGTAGCTTTGTCCCGGATGGAGCTGATATGTACATTCCCCAGAGAATACAACATGTTAGATATAACCTTTTCTTGCGTAATTTACTGCATGATCAAAATATGTGTTCTTAAGATACAAATCTCTTAAGAACGAAGTTCAGAATACCACCACTCTGGAAATATTCAACCTCAACCGGAGTATCCAGCCTTACTGTAAGACCGGTTTTTGATTTTTTTCCTGATATGTCAGTGAATTCCATTTCGGCTTTTCCCATGGGTTTAAGAGAACCGTCAATGTTTATTGTAACCGGCTGGGTGAAGTCAATTTTCAGAGACTTTACATCGCCTTCGTTGAACTGGAGCGGAAGAACCCCCATTCCAATGAGGTTACTCCTGTGGATTCTTTCATAGCTTTTTGCAACAGCAGCTTTTATTCCCAGAAGGAGAGGCCCCTTTGCAGCCCAGTCCCTGGAACTTCCCGTACCGTATTCAACGCCGGCAAACACAACCAGTGGGACGTTATTTTTCATGTACTGGACTGCAGCTTCATAGACTGTGGTCTCTTTCCCATCAGGGTAGTGTTTGGTAAACCCTCCTTCTCTCTCCACCATAAGGTTCCTGATACGGTTGTTTGCAAAAGTTCCTCTCATCATAACCTCATGATTTCCCCTTCTGGAACCGTACGAGTTGAAATCCTTTGGTTCGATTCCATTCTCAATTAGATATTTTCCTGCTGGGCTGTCTTTTCCTATTGCACCTGCAGGAGATATATGATCTGTTGTTACTGAATCCCCCATAACAAGCAGTGGGCGTGCATCCTTTATCTGCTTGACCTCAAGTAACTGGTTTGGGTTGAATGCATCAAAGAATGGCACTCTCCTTATGTAAGTGCTCTTAGGATCCCAATCGTAAATTTCCCCCATAGGTGCCTCAAGGCTTTCCCATTTCTTGTTATAAACATCCAGATTGGAATACTTCTCAACAAACATATTCCTGTCAAGGCTGCTGTTTATAACGGCAGAGATTTCATCTTCAGATGGCCAGACATCCTTTAGGTAGACTTTTTTTCCTGTTTTGGATACCCCCAGGGGTTCATTATGAAGATCCGTTGTTATTTTTCCAGCCAGTGCAAACGCCACAACCAGTGGTGGCGACATCAGATAATTTGCCCTTACATTTCTGTGTATCCTGGCCTCGAAATTCCTGTTGCCCGATAAAACAGCTGCTGTATTTAGCTTGTTATCTATGATGGCTTTTTCAATATTCTCATCAAGAGGTCCGCTGTTTCCTATGCAGGTTGTACATCCGTAACCTACCAGGTAGAAACCAAGCTCATCTAGGTAACTTTGCAACCCTGATCTATTAAGGTATTCTGTTACCACTCTTGAACCGGGAGCAAGGCTTGTTTTTACCTTTGGATTGACCTTCAGTCCCAGTTCCACAGCTTTCTTTGCAAGTAGACCAGCCCCGACCATCACTCTTGGGTTGCTTGTATTGGTGCAGCTTGTTATTGCAGCAATAACCACATCTCCGTCCATCAGAGTTTCACTTTTGCCATTGAGGGTTATTTCGGCACTCTTCAGCAGGATCTGTTTCTGCCTGTTCCCAGTCTCTGTCTGCTGCCCGGATTCTTCCATGAACTTCATGAAACTGTTTCCTATGTTTTCAAGGTCAACTCTCTGTTGAGGCAACTTCGGGCCTGAAACACTGGGTTTTACATCGTCGAGATTTAGATCTATGACCTCAGAGAATGATGATGCAGCTTCTGTTCCAAAAAGACCCTGCTCTTTCAGGTACTTTTCGACAAGATCTATCTGTTCCTCACTTCTCCCGGTGATTCTGAGATAATTCAATGTTTCGCCGTCCACAGGGAAAAGTGCCATTGTTGCCCCGTATTCAGGGCACATGTTTGAGAGTGTGGCCCTGTCTGGAAGGGCAAGTGAACCTATTCCGTTTCCAAAGAATTCAACAAATTTTCCCACAACATTATGTTTACGAAGCAGTTCGGTGAGAGTCAGGACAAGGTCTGTTGCTGTCACCCCAGGTTTCAGCTTTCCTGTGAGATTGACCCCTACCACCTCGGGCGTTTTGAAAGTTACTGGTTGGCCAAGCATCGCAGCTTCAGCCTCAATTCCCCCAACGCCCCATCCAACAATTCCAAGACCGTTGATCATGGTTGTGTGTGAATCGGTTCCAACCAGGCTGTCTGGATAAGCTAAATTCTCTCCCCCATCCTGTTTTGTCATCACAACCTGACCAAGGTATTCCAGATTTACCTGGTGTACAATACCCACAGATGGTGGAACTATCCTCATGTTTTTGAATGCTTTCTGTGCCCATTTCAGGAACCTGTATCTTTCCGAATTCCTTTCAAACTCTCTGTCCTGATTTTCCTGAAAAGATTCTTCAGTTCCAAAGAAATCAACCTGCACTGAGTGATCTATAACCAGATCTACGGGAACGAGCGGGTTTATGACCTCTGGGTCCTTATTCATCTCCTTAACCTTGTTTCTCATTGCAGCAAGATCGACCACGGCAGGAACGCCAGTGAAATCCTGCATCAGGACCCTGGATACGGTGAATGGTATCTCACTGTCTGATGGTTTTTTCGGATTCCAGTTGATAAGATTTTCTATATCCTCTTCCCTTACTGTTTTGCCGTCAAAATTTCTGATGAGTGATTCAAGTATTATTCTTATTGAAACTGGAAGTTTTGAAATTTTCCCGTCCCTGTCAATTTCTTTCAGGGAATAATATGAAAAATCCTTGCCTCTTACCTTAAATTTTCTTAAAACCTGATATTTACTTTCCATGATGCATCACTACAAGGTATGTGGAGATGATTAATTACTGTTTTGACGGCTTTGAGATTGTGACCTACTCATCCCCGATCTCGCAGGGATCTTCCCGCTTCATAGGTAGATCACGGAATCTCCAAGGGCTTGTATTTGCTCTGTCCCGAAGTCATACGATCCTTCATGTTAAGCCATTCTTGTTGTAAAAAAGAGACCAATGAAGCAATATGATTTCCATCGACCTCGTTCACTAATGTTAAAATTAAATATTCCTTTTACTGTTGTGGTTTTTGGACCTGCAGTGTCTTCAACGCTTCTTTTGCCTCGTTCACATGATTTTTTGCGTTCATCTGGGAATTGTATGCGTGAACTATTTTACCTTCCTTTGAGATTACGTAAGTTATTCTTGGTGGAAGCAGCATCCCCATGGCGTCATACAATTTTCTGATCTTCTTGTCTGGATCGCTGACAAGGGTGAAAGGAAGCTTACGGTTCTCCTTGAATTTTTTATGTGATTCGACAGAATCGGAGCTTACTCCAACAACCTTAGCTTCAAGCCTGACGAGATCATCCCATTCATCCCTGAAGCTGCACGCTTCAGCTGTGCAACCCGGTGTCTCGTCCTTAGGATAGAAATAGAGAACCAGATTGTTTCCAGAAATCAGATCTTTCAGTGTTACTTTCTTGTTTTCATCAGTCAGTCCTTCAAAATCAGGTGCGGTGTCTCCTACTTTAAGCATGAACTATTAATCGTATTTCGCATATAACCTTAATTAATTTACCATCAATTGGTGACACTTCTAAATAATTTCAGATAAAAACTAAATATTCGTTTATAATGCTAAGGAATTCTCGCTACATGCGAATATGAGGAGGTTAAGGAAGTATGGTTGGTGATGGAATCGGTGAAAAATTAAAGAAAATAGCCGATGTATTTCAACCACTCCTCTTTTCCCGTCCATACCTCCATGGAAAATCCAAATATCTTGGTATAGTTGTTGCTGCTGGTTTCTTTTCGACCTTTGCCCGCCTCCTCATACCCATATACATAGGTGATGCGGTTTCTTCAATAGAATTGCGGAACATATCCGGTGTCATTGGATTTGCTTTCCTGATCATTTACGTTTCAATAATCTCAGGTGTACTCAACTTTTTAGTCGGGTATGGGTCTCAGTACATCAGCCAGAAATATGCATACAATCTCAGAAATGCTGTTGTGAACCACCTTGTAAGGAAAAATTTCCATTATTTTGAAAGCAAAACATCTGGAGACCTCCTCTCAAGGTGCACCATGGACATACAGGCCACAAGAAACTTTATTCTGGCAACACTTTCCCAGCTTTTGCCCACACTTTTCATGATAGGCATTGCCTTTTACCTCCTAATAACATTGAACATTTACTATGCACTGATTTTCCTTGTCACAGTTCCTGTTCTGATCTATCTTGGGATGGTGTTTCAGAGGAAACAGAGAACTCACTGGAGACGAATAAGGAACTATTATGGTTCCATGAGTGAAAAGCTTCAGGAGAACATAGTGGGGCAGAGAGTCGTCAGAGGATTTTCTGCACAGAATCAGGAGGAAGAGAAATTTACCGATACTACAAATGACTATTATTCAGAATACATGGATGTGGCGTATCTCAGGGGGACATACAACAACCTAATGCCACTTACTGTGAGTGCGGCGGCATCTGCAATACTCATTTTTGGCGGATATACCGATATAATAACTGGAATCAGTGTTGGAGGATTGGTAGCCGCAATAAACATATTTTCCCTCATAACAGCTCCAGTAAGTTCCCTGGGAAGACTGATTGTATTTTCCGAAAATGCCAGGGCGGGAATTGGAAGGATAAACGAGGTCATTGGGCCTGAAGATGAGGAATTTATTGAGAAGTCAAATGGAAAGTTCCCAAAAGGAAGCCTGGAGTTCAACAATGTCAACTTTTCAAGATCTGGGAGGAAAATACTTAAGAATGTGAACCTTCAGATAAACCAAGGTGAATTCTTTGGCCTTACCGGAAGCACAGGATCCGGGAAGACATCACTTGTGAATCTCATTACAAGATATTATGAACCTGATTCAGGTAACATCTCTGTAAATGGGATTGACATAAGAAGCATACCTCTGAGCGTTCTGAGGACCTCAGTGAGGGTGGTTCCTCAGGAGATATCCCTTCTGTCAGGATCCATAAGAGACAACATTGCCTTCGGTGACAGGGAAGCTTCCATAGAATCCATAAAAAAAGCCGCTTCACTGGCCATGATATCGGATTTTATTGAGGGGCTTCCAGATGGATACGAAACACTGGTAGGAGAAAGAGGCATAACACTTTCAGGCGGGCAGAGGCAGAGGGTTGCAATCGCAAGAGCGGTTCTACATGTGCCAGATATACTTATCCTGGACGATGCCACATCAAGTGTTGATCCGGAAACCGAGCTTGAAATCTTCAAAAACATAAAGAGTGAGTTCCCGGGCATAGTTACAATAATAGTTACGCACAGGGAATCTGCACTGAAATTCTCGGATAAGATAGGAAAAATAGAACATGGCAATCTGATTGAGGTTTCTGACATAAGTGAAGTCCTGAATATTGTGGGTTCAACGTTTACTGAATCTTTGGGAGGAACTGATGCCAAAATCATATGATGACGTGGAAGAAGAATACATGAAAACGGGAAAGACTGGAAGGTCTTTTCTCCGCCTGGTAAGAGATATGGCAAGAATGAAAAGGGAGACTACCCTTATGGTTCTGGCAGTGGTTTCAACCGCCATAGCAGGAACACTTTACCCTCTTGCCCTTGCTGAAGTCATAAACAATATAACAGCAAAGAATCTTCACCTTGTTTTCCTCTTTGCAGCGGCGTTTTTTGGACTCTATGTTGCACAATTCTTTGCTAACAGAATTAGGACCATAACCTCGACAAAACTCGCTCAGTCAACAATTAAAAACCTGAGGGACAGATCATTCAACAGACTTCAGTATGTACCCATAGAGTTCTTCAGCAGGGTAAAGACTGGCTACCTGATGAGCAGGATCACCAATGATGCAGAGACACTGAGCGAATTCCTTACATTCCAGCTACCATCTGTTGTTTCTGGCATAACCACGGTTATTGTTTCAGTTGGAATCATGATGTATCTGGATTTCAACCTAACAATGTACAGCCTCGTTGTGATACCCATACTGGCTGGCTTTTCCATTGCAATACAGGGGAGAGTCAGGAAAAATTACCTGAGAACCAGGAAGACAATCGCTGCAATAACTGGAAATCTGGCAGAAAATATAGGGGCAATAAGGACAATAAAGGCATTCAATGTGGAAGATCGTACCAGAGAGAATTTCGATGGATTGAATGTGAACAACTTTGATGCAAACATGAAGGCAGCAAGGCTTTCATCCCTTTACGGAATGATCGTGAGGGTCATTGAGGCACTTGGAATAGCACTGGTTCTTTATGCAGGTTCACTGCAGCTTCTTGGTGGCTTCGTATCAGTTGGAATACTGGTGGCGTTTGTTGTTTATGTTGAAGAATTTTTTGACCCTGTAATTCAGCTGTCACAGCTTTACAATTCCTATCAATCCTCAATGGTTGGTGTTTCCAGGATATACGGAATAATTGATTCCCCCGAGGAAAGCGATTACGAAACGTCCAATCCGGTTGGGAAATTCAATAGTTCCATAGATTTCAGGGACGTGACTGTGACTTTCGGAAGTACAAAAGCTCTTGACCACGTGAATCTTTCCATAAAGAGGGGTGAGAAGGTCGCCATCGTGGGGCATACCGGTGCTGGAAAGACGACACTCTCAAACCTCATCCTTAAATTCCAGAAAACCACCTCAGGTTCTGTAACTGTGGACGGTAAGGACATTACGGAAATATCCACAAAAAGTTACAGGCAGCTTATAGCCCCAGTCCTTCAGGAACCTTTCATGTTCAGGGGAACAGTATATGAGAACATAAAATTTGCAAAATCGGATGCAGAGAAGCAAGAGATCAATGAAACTGTTGACAAATTCGGACTCAGAACCATATTCGACTCTCTTCCTGACGGCCTGGAATCAAATGTTGGAGAGATGGGAAGAAACCTGTCCGAAGGTCAGAGGCAGGCCGTCTCAATAATAAGGGCATTCATAAGAGATCCGGAGATTCTCATAATGGATGAGGCCACTTCCCAGATTGATCCCAGATCCGAATATCTCATTATTCAGGCCCTCCAGAAGTTCCTTACCAACAAGACCCTCGTACTGATCACACACAGGTTTTCCATGATATCCATAGTTGACAGGATAGTTGTAATGGAGCTTGGAAAGATGGTCCAGACAGGTGAGTTCAATGATCTGGTCAACAGGGAAGGACTTTTCAGAGACCTCTATCGTATACAGAGGGGCTTGAGCTACAGCTGAACTGTTCACTGCTCCGAGAAAATGGCATCCAGAACTGAATCACGCAGTGAACTGAAGGCATCGGTCCCTATGACTCTTGAAACAAGTGGCTTTCTTGGTACAAATGATCTGGTTTTCTTTCCCGTATTATACGAACTGGACATGTCTTCAAGTGCTGCCTCACTGTCTCCTATTCCGTCAATCAACCTGAGTTCTCTTGCTTTCCTGGGGGCGAATACCTCCCCCGTGGCTATTTTTTCCATCTCCTCATCGGTGAATTTCCTTCTCTCCTTCACGCTGTCCCTGAAGACGGAGAATATCTCTTCCAGTATTTCATGATACTTTTCAGATGTTTCTTTATCCTGTTCACTGAATGGGGAGTTCATGTCCTTGTACCTCCCTATCTTGTCAACGTTCACCCTTATCCCAATCCGATCCATAAGACCCTTAAAATTTGGAACCATGCTTATGACACCTATGGAACCAACTATGGACGTTTCAAGCGAGTAAATCTTCCTGCATGCGCATGCCATCCAGTAGGCGCCGGATGCACCCACACCGTTTATATGGGCATAAACAGGTTTTCTGGCATCTATCCTGCGTATTTTATTGAACAGGATCTGGGATGATGTGGCATCACCACCGCCTGAATTGATCACCAGTATCACTCCGGAAATCTTCTTCTTCCTTTCCACAAATTCAAGAATCGGCCCGTATTCGTTGAGGCTTCTCTGGCTTATTTTTCCAGAAAAATTGATCTTTGCAACATACATATTCCATGCAATAAAGCTTCTGATTTATAGTTACCTCAAAGAGGTTCTGCAAACCAGGCCCATGTGACATCCTCGGAACAGCCAAAATGTCTCCAGGCAATCAATTCTGTTTTGAAAGGAGTGTCTTTAGATACAACACGAAGATATTCAACGAACTGAAGAATTCTGATCTTAAAGCTGCTGGGGCATATTCCGTTGACGAGAATCTGAAAACCTGTGGAACTGCACTACGGTGGAAGAGGCAAGGGAGTTCTGGAAGAGATGGTATTTCTGGGGCACTGGATCAAGATCTGAACCAGTAATGAAGAAAGCCGGAATGAACAGGGATCATATCTTCGATGTAATGGCATATTTCAACCCTGGAATAACAAGTGCAATGGCAGAATATACGAAGTCAAAAATCGATACCGTACGGGAGATGCCAA
>JAMCUD010000075.1 GCA_023379355.1 Thermoplasmatota archaeon | reverse complement strand
AACCACTGAGCAACCTTGATGCGAGGGTCAGGGTCGTGGCAAGAGGTGAGCTGAAAAAGATACAGAAGGAACTTGGACACACTTTTGTCTACGTTACCCATGATCAGTCTGAAGCTGGAAGCATGGCTGACAGGGTGGCCATACTGAGATCCGGGCGAATAGAACAGATAGGTTCATATGAAGAGCTGCTCAACCAATCACACAGCACATGGGTTGGAGATTTTATTGGGGATCACCCAATGAATTTTATGTCAGGAAAGAGGCTGGGATTAAATGGGCATACCATTGGTTTCAGGGATTCATGGGTTTCCGAAGGAGCTGGGAATCTAAGTGGAACTGTTGAACTGTGTGTGCTCGGCGAGGAAAGCTACCACATCCAATGTTTGCTGGACAGCGTTAAAGGAACAGATGCCGTCGAAACCTCAGAGGAAATACGGAGTACCTTAGTGTCAAGGGACGGTTTTGTTGGGAACACCTTGAGTTTGAGGTCCAGCAAGAAATACAATATAGGAGAACATCTTAGATTCGGACTTAACAGGTACAATATTTATGATGAAAAGGGCAACCTTGTCAAATGTGTGAATCCGGCATGAAAGTACCTGAAGAGACACTTCGGCAGCTCGAATCTCTTAAGAGCCCTGATGGCTGGCTTTATGCAGGTTTGCCAAAATTCAAGGCCCTCTTTGGTAGAGATTCCATAATTTCTTCCCTGGAACTCCTTGACTTTGATCCATCCATAGCCGTTTCGACCATTGGGGCGCTGATAAAACTTCAGGGAAAAGATTTTAACAGCACGAACATGGAAGAACCTGGCAAGATTATTCACGAATACCAGACAGATAAAGAACTGATTGAGAGGAGATCGAGAATTGTCCCATGGCTTTCACTGGGAAAGAATTATTTTTCAGTGGACAGCACTCCCTTGTTTGTTATCCTTGTTTCAGAATTGTGGAAAAAGAACAGGAATATGGTGAAGAGTGAAATGATTGCTGCAATGTCAAAAGCAGTGAGATGGATAATATCACATGGAATGAATGGATCGTTCCTTTCTTATAGAAAACCTCCACCAGATTCCGGTTTGCAGTCCCAGAGCTGGAGAGATGGAATAGGATCCATTCTGGAACAGATGAAGTCTCCTGTGAGTGTTATTGGTGTTCAGGGTTATGCGTATCTTGCGCTGAATCTGGCGAAAGGGGTACTGAAAAATTTTGGAAGCGATCACCGGGAGGTTTTAGAAGAGATTGATGAACCCATGAATTTCATCAGGAATAACCTTTATGATAATTTTCTTACTGATGATAATTCCTTTCTGGGACTGGCAATAGATGGTGATGGTGTTTTAAACAGGACTGTTACAAGTGATCCCGGGCATCTCCTGTTATCCGGAGTCTTGAACAGAAAACAGCAGACTGATATCGTGGAAAGGTTATGTGAACCTGATTTAATGACTGATTATGGAATAAGATGCCTTTCCCTGAATGATGCAAATTTTGATTCAAAAGCCTATCAGAGGGGTTCCATATGGCCACATGATAACTGGATCATAGCACGGGGACTGCGGGACAATGGTTTCGAAAAGCAATATAGCGATCTCAGGCGGAGGCTGCTTTCAGCTTCTGAGGAATTCCATGGATTGCCGGAATATTTTGGTGTCTCCAGGGACGGAAGATTGATTGAACAGGACAAAATGCGCATAAAAGCCTGCTTTCCCCAGGCATGGTCAGTGGGTTCCCAGATTAATTTGTTAAAAGAAAAATCTAACTAAGTTGGATAAAAAAAATATTTTGAAAATGTTTTTATAAAAAATAAAAATTGTATTGATCAGACTGAAACCGGCTGGAAGTACCCTTTTTCATATTCGTGGGCAACAGCTGGGCCGTAAAGGTTAGCTGGACCGGTTGTGTTATAAAGATAATTGTACATCGCAGTGTTTTCTGACGACAGAATTGAAGGTATGCTGCTGTAAGAAGTAGTTGAATGATCCACCACAATATCGGTCCATGCACTGTCCATATATATCTGCCACTGGTCGATCCAGACTACCGGGTCTCTTATGAAAACTCCACCTTTTATGGCTGCAAGAGATGCATTCAGGGCTGAGTCGGTTGAATTATACGGTTTCATAGATAACGCAGTCAGGTTAACTGATCCGGGCCACTGGTAATACATCATTGTGTAGCTGTTTGAAGCCAGACCTGTATAGGTTGCCCAGTATGAGGTTGAGTAGTCTGGTGACAGGTAAGGTGAAAGGTTGTACAGGTATTCCATTGCATGTATATCGCCCGTGCTGTTGAATACCATGGGGTTTCCACCAAACTGTACCATCCACTGGTAAAGTTCAGTTGCTGTACTTGCGCCGCCATGTCCCTGGAAATTGACCTCGCCAACTCCATAATGATCGTAGAGTGTTTTTGCATCATTGAAAAGCTGTGTATAATTCGAAGGGGCAGTTGTTATTCCAGCTCCGGTCATTGCTGTCCAGTCCATCCACACCAGAGGGATATTGACCAGCTGGGTTAAGAAATATATGCCACCGAAAACATTTGTTTCATAGTTGTTTAGCTGGGAGATTGATGACAGTACTCCAGCGTCAGCTGTTATTGCTGGTGTTACTGAGGTTAAGTTTAACAGGTCTCCTTCGTAAAACAGGGTTCCTACATCGAGGTTATCAATTGTCATTACAATGTTGCCAACATTTTTGGAGGCTTCTGCTGTCTGGACTGCCGATACTATAGATGTAGCAGTTACAAAGCTTGTTGATACATGTATGTTTGGATATGCGGTTTCAAAGTTGCTAATTACTCCATTTACATAACTTTCATCAGCTGCACTCATACTTGTGTAATACGTCACAGAGACGGTGGGGGAACTTGCAGAATAAATGGATGGCACACTGCTCGATGGAGTAGCATTGTATGAACTCTGGTCTACAGGTATGAACCCTGTATTGATCTCAAAACTTTTCTGGATCGATGGGATCAATAGATAGGCCACAAGCTGCTCAGAAGCAGCATTTGTTGATCCATTGTTAGCGACTGCCACAACGCAACCCCCAAGCAGATGATTCGAGTTATTGGAACCACTTACTCCGGGATACACATACAGAACCTGCGAAGTCGATGTAGTTGTGCTGGGAAACAGCTTGCTGTGATCGAGACCAATAAATGATCCAACAAGTACTATAACTATGACAACAACCAAAACTCCAATCCAGGTTTTCTTCTTTTCTTGTTTAGGGACTGGTTCTTTTTCCATGATAATCGTTTGTGCAATCTGAAATATAGTATATAAACGTTGTTAAGACTTGCATTTTATAAGCAATTTTATCTTAAGAAACATGAAATTAGTCACAGAATAACGTTTGATTATAATATATTGTATCTTGAATTAATATTTATCTCAATACTTCATTAATGACTTCATTAAATGCCTTAATTTTTTTGAGGGTGAATTTTTAAACCTCATATCTCGAGACCGTTATGCACCCTTTGACCCTGGACTATTCTGACTTTTTAACTTATCTCAACCAAATAATTCAATCAGTACTGTGTTATAAAAACTGATGCCTGTAAGTCTGGTTTTCCTCATGATGCCATGATCTCACTCATTTTCTCCCTGTTAAGCGCCTGATTAAGAGCAACGCAACTGGTTATGATTCCAAGATGAGTGATTGCCTGAGGAAAATTACCCATTAGCTCCTTCTTTATTACATCGAATTCTTCTGAAAAGAGGCCGAGGTGATTCCCCTTTTCCAGAAGTGAATCTATTACGGATTTTGCTTCAGAGTACCTCTTCAAGAGTATAAGAACCTGGGCATACCAGAAGGACAGGAGGAAGAACGTGTTATCATCCCCCAACAGGCCATCGTCTGATTTGTACCTGAAAAATGCGTAATCTTCCGTCATTAATTCTGTAACAATGTGATTCAATGTTCCCTTAAACATCTTGTTTTTCTCGCTCATGAAACCCGTGAGCGGGATTCTGAGCAGCGAGGCGTCCGCCTTGTCTGAACCATAGAATTGAGTGAAAGACCCGGTTGACGGATTGAAGCCTCTTTCGATGACGTCTGTCCTGATTGAATTTGCAATGTTCCTCCATTTCTTGTACTTGCCGGAAAATTCGTGTTTCTTGCCAATAATGATTGCCTTGTCGAAAGCATTCCATGCCATTATCTTGGAGTAGACGTAATGCTTCTGTTCCGTCCTGAATTCCCATATGCTTGAATCCGGTTTTGCCCAGTTTTTTTCAATGATCTCCAAGGTTTCACCAACAAACTCCCAGAGGGTTGGGCTTATCAATCCACCCGCTGTGTCCAGATGGTATATAGCTTCGACAATAGAACCGTATTGATCCATCTGGAGCTGTTCGGAGGCAAGGTTTCCGAATCTCACCGGCTTGGAACCGAGATGCCCTGAATAGTTCATCTCTCTTTCCATTAGGTCATCATTATGATCGCTTATTGGATAAATGGTCCTCAATGTTCCTTCTTTCCTTATCCTGTCCATAAGATCATAGAGAAACATGGTTGCCTCCTTTTTGTAGCCCAGTGATGAGAGTGCTTCTATTACATATGCTGTATCCCTTACCCATGTAAACCTGTAATCCCAGTTTCTTTCTCCGCCTATCTTTTCAGGCAGGCTTGCAGTGGGAGCTGCCACCATAAGTCCCGTGGGCTCGTAAAACAATGATTTCAGCGTAAGGCTTGATCTTATAACCTCTGAATTGAATATGCCCCTGTAATTGCTCTCTTGAACCCATTTTCTCCAGTAGTCAGTGGTCATTTCCATGTTCTGGTATGGCCGGTAATCTCCAAGGGGATTTAGATATCTTACCCCATATGGAGCTATTATCCACTTAGCAGAATCCCTGTTCATTTCCACCACGGAATCAATCATGTTGTTTCTTTTGTTCAGCTTGAACCCTGAAACTATTCCGATCGACTGATCCGGGGACCTGAAGATAAATCCTTCTTTCCTCTTTTCAACAAGTGTGGATTCGTTGCTTAGAAAGTGTGGCTTGAAAAATATGTGGAGATTCAACTGTTCAGAGAAGCTCTCAATAAGACGGTACACTTCGGCAAAAGTAATTGTGTTGTAGTCAGACACGGGAATAAAATCAGTAATCCTGAGTATTTTGCTGTTTTCCTTAAGGAATTCCGTGACCAGGATATTAGTGTGATCCTTGTAATACTGTCGAACCGAAAGTTGTTCAGGATTTTCAGGATATATTGAGAATCGTCCGCCCTGATCCCTGTCAAGTATTGAATCAAATACCGGTTTTGAATCGAAATCAGGAATGCAGGCCCAGTCTATTGTTCCTTCCATACCCACAAGAATAGCAGTCCTGTTATTGGAAATCATTCCATGATTCCTGATCCTGAGATAACCGTCCTGGAATAATTCATCATAACTCTTAATGCCAGATATGAACATGCGTTAACTCTTCTTCCGGCAGGATAATTTTGATTTTAATAAAATTTGACATTGAGGGAATATGGTTTCATGTTTTTATCAATGAAGGACATTAACTTTATGTAAGATCTATTTCACGAACTTTCTTGACTCTCGAGATATTCTTTCAGGAAGACTGCACTGTTGTGTTCGGTGTTTCTTGCAGAATATATCAGGGTAACTCTGCCCTTACTTTCAATAATTTCCAATATATGTCCTACCTCAGGGTTTGCTCGCAGTTCTTTAGCGTAATCTGACTTGAACTGATCCCATTTGTCATCATCATGACCAAACCTCTTCCTCAGTTCGGTAGACGGAGCTATTTCCTTCACCCATAGATCTATTCCAGCTTTTTCCCTGGAAATCCCCCTGGGCCAGAGTCTCTCCACAAGTATCCTGAAACCATCCCTTTCAGAGAATTTGTCATAAACTCTTTTCACTGAAATATCCATCACTTGTACATATTCGAGTCGAAAATAAATTTTAGGATACAGCCAAAATATCCCCGCATTTCAGTATACCCTCAGTGTTTTGCTTTCTCCCGTGTAAACGACCCTCCGAACATGGCCCCGAATACACATATTATAAACAGCACCATGATTGTCATGACCAGCGGAATTGAATAACCTCCCGGGAAACCTATTATGCCTGCAACGATGCTTCCACTGCTCAACCTGTATCCAGCATCGTATGAAAGAATGGCAGCCATCATTCCTGCAACTGAGAACAGGCCGGCAAGAAGGTAAAGTGATCTTGACCTCAGAATAAAATATCCAAGCGCCGCTGCCGGTATTGCCTGCAAATACCAGAGTCCAGTGAATGCCAGGAGAAATCCCGTAATAATAAGAAGGATCAGGGCGAGAATAATTTTAGGTCCAGAACTCATGGGCTCACTCCTCCTGTATACATGTAAAGAAACTCCCTGGGCGCATTTGCAGGTATCAGCATGTAATAAGTGCCGTCGTTCCATGCAACAAATGTGTTGTCATAGTATTTGCTTAATGGGTTTTCAGAGATGCCTCCAGGGTAAATTCCCATGGCTGTCTCAGGATGGCTAAGGTTAACTACCATTCTCCATGAAGGACCAAAATCAGAAACCGTTCCGTATGCAGCGTTGATTGTGTTCCCGTCACCTGCAGCTGGAAGATCTGCTGAATTATACTGGCTGATTCCGAAAAGACTTGACAGATACCTCTTGTGGATATTTCCCCATTCCCATGCAGTTGAATAATTGCCATATGTTGAGTCCAGATATGAGACGGTCTGGGTGAATGCATCCAGTGAAACAGTTGTCAGGTTCCTGGCCTGGCCGGTAAGAGGATTATCAAACCATGAGGAGTTCGGATCTGTCATTGTCCAGTTTATGAGATCCTCTATCAACGGTCCATGGTAAGCTGAATCGGATCCAAGGAAGAATGATGTCTGGTTAAGACCCTCCGAAGCATTTATACCATATTTCTGGAGATATGGCATGAATACATCTTTCAGTATATTCTGCTGCCAGTAATAATATATGGTTGCAGCTGTTGAATTTGTGGTCATGTTTCCGTTCCATGTTGAGAGAACAGAGTAAGCATTGGTATTCTGCAGTCCGCCATATCTCAGTGACTGTACCAGTGCCGGGAGAAGTATGTCTGTGGTGAAATCGTGGATGGTAAGCTGTATGCTTTCCATCTTTGCCGTGTTAATGCCGCTTGTCTCATTGAGGAGTGTGTATATTTCATCGGCCCTGTATCCAGATTCGTAGTCCCATCCAATATAATAGGGATAACCGTTGGATACCGTTATCTGGTTTGCAGAGAATACGAATCCTCTTGCTGGATCGTAAAGGTGAGGCTCTTCCGACAGGGGAACGAATCCTACCCAGTTGTATGCGCCTGTACCGGGCAGTATCCCCCTGGGGTCTCCCTCCCTTATCAGAGGGTAGTCGCCATAAGGGAATATTCCTATATTTCCATGTGACCCGGCTACAGCCCAGTTCTGTATGGCAACCTTGAAATAACCGCTCAGGTTTGACACGAACTGGCTTACAGTTGAAGCCGTGTTGATATGGAGGAAGAAATTGAGTTCATATGAGGGCGAGAGGCCCGTCCAGTCCATGGCTATGGTCCCGTTCCTTGAGTTTTCCATTACAACACCATTGTCGGCCCTCTCCACGCTGATTTCCTGCGGTGTTTCGCCCTTTACGGGTATGGTCTCGTTTATTACCTGGAAATGCTGCCAGGTCCCGTTTGAAAGATACTCATAACTGTTGGTGCTGTTGACCGTTTCGGCATAGAAATATGTCTCCTGTATCTGGCCGTTTGTTGCACCCCATGCAATATTAGAGTTGTGCCCCAGGACTATTCCCGGGAAGCTTGGAAATGTAACCCCGATTGCGTTTTCACCCGGGGATACAAGCTGGAAACCCATCCAAATGGATGGGACTGTTGTGGTAAGGTGGGGATCGTTTGCAAGCAGTGCAGAGGTGTTTGATGTCTTTACCCCGTTCACGGCCCAGTCATTGCTGAAGTCTCTTGAATTCTGCTCTGAGATTGAGAATGTGCCGGTGCTGTTTGAACCAAGCAACGAAGCAGTGGCGTCTCCAATCGAATTATATCCTGACAGAAAAGTTGAGACCGATGATTCTACAGAATTTCCTGTGTAATTGTATGAAGGCGTATACAGGGAAAGACCTGAAATATCTCCTGTTTCATTGTAAACCGATGGATCAAGGGATTGCGGGACGATTGGATTCTGGATTCCAGCGGGATATGCCGGATAAAGTGCTTCTATGACATTCTCCGGCATCTGCTGCAAGGCGTAATTGAAATAGAGCGGATCAGTTCCTCCTGCACTGTTCTCCCAGAGGAAAAGCTGCTGTATGGCAAACACGTCCGTCAGATTCCATGTATGTGGAGTGAAATCCAGCACCTTGAACAGGAGAGGCAAATTTGCCTGGGTGAGGTTGTTGATGTATGCGTTTATCCCGTCAACGAACTCGGTAGTTGCCTTATAGGTCAACCCGGTTTTGGAAAGATTGGAAACCTCTTCCTGGGCAATCTGGAGGTCTTCCAGCTGCCTGAAAAACATGTCAGATGAAAGTTCCGAAGCTCCTATAAGACCTGAGAGAGTGCCAAGTGCTTCCCTCTTTATGACCTCCATCTGTGCCAACCGGTACTGTGCCTCCAGGTATCCCTGCTCATAATACATGCCCCAGGTGGTGTTTGAGGCAATTCCTATGAAGCCATCCGGTTCATTGAACACGGTGATGGTTGAAGTGGAACCGTTCTGTGTTATGTTGACCTGGTGGATGCCTGTGGCGTATGGAGATATATTTGGCGCCCATATTCCCGTGGCAGGATTGAGAAGTTTTTCAAGAGGCGGCAGTGGGCCGAAAGGAACACTGATTAGAACAAATGCTACAGCTAGAACAAAAACAGAGATTATGAGTCTCTTTTTTGAAGCGATTAATGACATCCTGAATGGAATGACAGACTTTATTTAACTATTTGTTTGTGAAATAATTTGAAAAATTCAGAGTAAAGGATGGGAGGGTTATGGATATTTGATTCCAAGTTCCTCTGCCACCATTTTTGCGTATTGAGGATCGGCTTTGCTGAAATGACCCATCTGCTTCATCACTATATCTTTCCTCACTTTTTTCAGGTCTGAAGCTATATTGGACGCCAGCCTCTTTTTCTCCTCCATGGAAAATATCCGGAAGAGGTTTCCTGCCTGCACATAGTCATTATCCTCGGAGTGATGTTCATTGGGAACTGCATCAGCCATTCCCCCGATTTCATAGGGAGTCCTTCTTGCTTTTGCATCTTCCTTTGGACCATCAAGGCTGTTCGGCTCGTAATTCACTGATCCCCCTCCGTTTTTGTCTGTCCTCATGAAACCGTCACGGTAATAGTTCTTTTCAGGGGAATTGATCGGGCTGTTCACAGGTATGAGATGATAGTTGACTCCCAGCCTGTATCTATCAGTGTCAGCATATGCGAAAAGCCTTGCCTGGAGCATCCTGTCAGGGGAGAATTCTATCCCAGGAACAACATTGCCTGGAGAGAACGCCGACTGCTCCACATCCACGAAGTAGTTTTCTGGATTTTTGTCCAGGATAAGTTTTCCTATTTCATGAAGAGGGTAATCGCTGTGGGGCCATATTTTGGTAATATCAAAGGGGTTATACCTGTAATTCCAGGCATCATCATAAGGCATTATCTGGACATAAACCGTCCACGATGGAAAGTCTTTCTTCTCTATGGATTCAAAAAGCTCCCTTGTATGGTAATCCGGATCTTCCCCGGCAAGTCTTGCCGCCCTCTCCACGTCCATGTTCCTTATGCCTTTGTCGGTCTTGAAATGGTATCTAACCCAGACAGGATTACCCTGATCATTCACCCATTTGAATGTGTGTCCGCTGTATCCGTTCATGTTTTTGTAACTTTCAGGTATTCCCCTGTCTGAGTACAGGATGGTGACCTGGTGCATGCTTTCAGGTGAATTAGCAAAAAAGTCCCAGGCCATATTGGGGTCCTTTAAGTTAGTCCTCGGATCTCTCTTCTGTGAATGGATAAAATCCGGAAACTTCATTCCGTCCCTTATGAAAAACACAGGAGTGTTATTCATCACAAGATCGTAGTTTCCATCTTCTGTGTAAAATTTAATGGCGAACCCTCTCGGATCGCGAACTGTGTCGGCAGAACCTTTTTCTCCTGCCACTGTTGAGAATCTCACAAATACCGGGGTCCTCTTCCCTTTACTTCCCAGGAACTTTGCCTTTGTGTATTGAGATAAGCTGTCGGTTGCCTCAAAATACCCGAAGGCACCTGCCCCCTTGGCATGGACTATCCTTTCTGGAATCCTCTCCCTGTCAAAATGGGCAAGTTTCTCCACCAGGTATATGTCTTCCAGAAGTGTCGGTCCCTGTTTCCCTGCAGTATATGAATTCTGGTTGTCTCCTACAGGTATACCATGCTGGGTCGTTATGGTCTCATTTTTTCCGGCCTGATTCTTTTCATCCTTCTTCATAATTTATAATATCCTGTAGGTATTTAACTCTATTGATAGTTATTATTAATTGATAATAACACTATTGTTAAAATAATTCTTTTAAATCGTGATGCAGGAGTATTTTTTTTATCCTCGATTATAAGATAATCAAGAAATTATATTCCCACCGTACCGTAATTTGGAAAAAATAACCACTTCATACAAGGATTTCAAATTCACACTTGACTAAGTATTAGAAACATCCTGAAACCCTTTAAATCGTAATTCAGAATGGTTAAGCCATGATGGAGAATGGTAGTATCATGGAAAACGAAATAAACATTCAGAGTGAACCTACCAGCAGATCAACTACTTTACCCACCAGGATAATGATAAAGCTCCAGAAACAGCTTCAGCCCGGTGAGGTTATAGAATTCTCCCTGAGATCAATAGTTGGATCACATACAGAGGGTGCTTTTGGCGGTGTGAAGCCAGGGTTGTCGTTTGGATCTGACAGAAGCGGAAATGTGCAGAATGATCAACTTGGACACCCATGGATGATAATAACAAACCAGAAACTCTTCCTGGTCTCGAAGGGACTCATAAGTTTTGAAACCAGAACTTTCAGGTTTGACCAGATAAGTTCTGTTGAGATGCAGCAGGGGATTCTTTCTGATAAGCTTGTGATAAAAGGCATGGGAGTATCGGAAGTCTGGGAATTCAGGCGCGGCCTGAGGCAGTGGACTGTTAAGGCTGCCACATACCTGCAGGAGAAGATCAACAGGGCAATTCATGCTAAAACAGTGGCAGCGACCCCAACTCCCGCAACCGTGGTTCCGGTGTCAGTCGTTATACCAGCGCCTGCGCAACCTGCAGCAGCTGTTGATCAACCGGCTCCCATGGAAGTCCTGAAAAGCAGGCTTGCAAATGGGGAAATTACTCCAGAAGAATACGAAAGATTGAAAGCAATGATAAATTGATTTGAAGACAAACGAAAGGGACACTTATAATGTAAGAAAATTTATTAAGGAACCTGGACAAAGAATTATTTTACAAATTTGTTTTTGATCTTTCCAAGTTTCTCTATCTCAACTTCAACCACATCGCCATCGGAAAGCCATACTCTCTTCTTTTCAGGGAAACCAGCTATTACCCCTTCTGGTGTTCCGGTAGATATGACGTCTCCGGGTTCAAGTTTCATGTATTTGGAGATATAGCTCACCAGTTGCCTGCATGAAAAGATCATGTTGGATGTGTTGGAATTCTGCCTAACCTCGCCATTTACAGTTGTTTTAATTGAAAGATTCTGTGGATCGGGTACTTCATCGGCAGTTACCACGTAAGGACCGTTGGGGAAAAACTTTTCACAAGACTTGCCAAGCAGCCATTGAGAAGTTTTTTTCTGCAGGTCTCTCGCCGAAACATCGTTTCCGACAAAATAACCAAAAACATGACCAAGTGCCTCGTTTTCCGGAACAAGATAGGCTTCTTTTCCTATAACTATTCCAAGCTCACCTTCGTAATCAACCTGTCGTGAGTTTACAGGTAATGGTATGTCTTCCTCATTTGCAGCTAGTGAATTGGAAAATTTGCTGAAGATTACAGGAAATTCCGGAAGCTTGTCATTAGTTTCCTCAATATGGTTCTTATAATTCAGGCCTATGCACAGGATCTTACCTGGCCTACCAACTGCCGGAGCGTATTTGAATTCTCCATCTTTAAGTGTCTTAAGCTCCGATGCCTTAATGTTGAGTTCTTTTTTGAGCGTCTTGAGATAATCACGGTTGCCAAGAAAACTGTTAAGTGATTCAGAATGTGAAGAAAGTTCACTATTACCAATCAGGGAAATTGGGACCATGCCCCTATCGGTGCTTACTGCAAGTTCTGTCCGGTTGTTCCAGAAAATAGTTGATAACTTCATTTTAAGTCATTATGTTTTAAATAATATGTTTTGCCACATTCAATCTAAAACCTGATTCTCAGGCATCAAGTTTATTCCTGACAAGATTCCAGACCATTGTTACCATATTTTCAGCAGCAGGGACCATGGAAAAGAAACTCACGAACCCATGTATCATGCCTTTTGCCCTTATGCCTGTTGCCTGGACTCCTGAGTTGTATAAGGTCGACATGTACATTTCACCCTGGTCCCTCAACGGGTCATACTCAGCTGTTACTATGATGGCTTCCGGAAGTCCTGTGTGATTCTGGTGGAGAACAGGTGAAAAATAAGGATTGAGAACATCACTTTGTGTTTTCAGGTACGCATTTCCAAAGAAACCCATCTGTTTGGAAGTCAGGAAATAGCCCTCGCCGTATTCCCTGAGCGATTCAGTGAAGAAATCCGGCCCAAGCGTTGGGTAAAACATTACCTGAAGTTTTGGAAGAGGCACGTTTTTGTCCTTGACCATGAGGCAGGCAGCTGCAGTAAGATTACCTCCTGCGCTGTCTCCTGCAATTACAATTTTTTCAGGATCTATATCCAAAAGATCCGTATTTTTTCTGGCCCATAGATAAGCTTCGTAAGCATCCTCAACGGCTGCGGGGAATTTGTGCTCAGGTGCAAGCCTGTATTCAACGGATAAAACCCTGCACCCCGAAGAATTGGCTATTTTCCTGCATACAGGATCATATGAGTTTATATTTCCAAAAACGAAACCTCCCCCGTGTAAATACAGTATAAGGCCTTTTCCTGCGTTCCTTGGGACATACAGCCTAATGGGTATTTCAAAGCCATGGTGGCTGAACGACATATCCTTTACTGAAGAGACCTCCTCAATTTTTTTGGGTAGAGGATTCTCGTCCATCATTTTCCTGATATCCTTAATATCCATCTTTTCGAAGTCAGCTATTCCCAGTGAGTTTATCATTTCAAGAAATTTTTTTACAGCCGGATCGACAACCATTATTATCAAATTAATATTAAATCAGGGCTTAAAAGCTTATCTGGAAAGCACATTGAACTTGACAATTTACAATGTAAAAATAAAAAAAATAAAATTGAATCAGAAAACAAGCGGCACGTAGTCATCGTTTACTAGTGCTGCCAGCCTTTCCCCTCCTGGTTTGAGTTCCACTCCTCTCTTGAGGATTGGTTCGGCTATGTTCATCTTCTCGGCAATAAATTTGCAGGCCGAATCTATGTTGTGGTTTTTAATAAGGAAATCAAGATTTTCCTTTACTTCAGGGTTTTCATCCAGAAGCAATTTTTCGCTTGGCCCCTGCAGGATTACCTTTACATCCTCAAATCTCTTGAACTCGGCTGCTCTTCTTGCAACCATGATACCCATCTTTGCTCTGTCTGTTTCACCCGTAATTATATAAAATACTGCTTTCTTCGTAGTCACTTTGGTTAATTGCCGACAGGTTTAAAATATTGACGAATTGATCCAGCCATCCCATGTTATGGGCACATGGACTTCAGATCCTGGAGTATGGTTGTTTATTACTCCTTGTTTTCTTTAAGCTCTTTCAGGAATTTGTAATATTCCCTGTCATTGAACTCAAAAACAACCGGGCCAACATATCCGCACTGGTTACATTTATATTTTCCAGTTATGAAACCAACTTCAAACACAAGATTCTCAGAGCCGCAACCTGGACATGCTTTGTGTATTCTTCCGGTTTCCTGAAATGTTTTTCCTGATCCGCGACCGGATCCGCTTCCTGATCCATTCTTGCCGGGCAACTCATTACTCAAACTTATCTCCACCTTTCAAAAGTTATGCCTTGATATGTTCTGTTTTTCCATGCCTTTATTGAGTAATAACTTTTCCATGGCTATTTGGTTCCAACGTACTGAACAGGACAAATGATATCTAATTATTCATGCATCTCCTTTGCCATACCCTGATCCTCCAGGGGTTTCCAAAATAACCTCATCTCCCTGATCAATGACCCGGGTAAATTTACTTGACATTTTCATCTTCTTTTTTCCATGTTTTATGTACGCGGAACCTGGTTTACCTTCTGAACCACCGGAGAGAGCATAAGGCCTGATGTTAAATCTGTCTGCTATTATTGAGAGATAACTTTTTCTGGTTACCCTGAAAGATCTTATTACTCCTTCACCTCCCTTATAATTGCCTTTCCCGCCACTGTTTCTTCTCAAGGTATAAGATGTAAAAAAGATAGGATACTCCCTCTCCACCACTTCTACAGGTGTATTCAATGTATTCGTCATGTTGCTGTGAACTCCGGAAACCCCGTTTCTATGAGGTCCGGCACCATTGCCTCCACCTATTGTTTCGTAATAAGACCAGTATTTTCCATTTGATCCTCTTCCTCCCATCATAACATTGAACATAGTACCCGATGAAGCAGAAGGAATGCCATCAACACACTGGCTAAGTGCATGGAGAGTAAGATCAGCTATTCTCTGTGTTGTTTCCACGTTGCCGCCAGAAACAGGATAAGGCCTCTCAGGATTAACAAGTGTACCTGGTTTTGCCA
>JAMCUD010000074.1 GCA_023379355.1 Thermoplasmatota archaeon | reverse complement strand
TGCTCTTCAACATCGCCCTGGTATCCCAGCACACCTATTTTCACAGTCGTGTATGTGTTTTTTTATTAAATGTATTATCATTGAAAAAGGAGAAAGGTAAAAAATATGAAAATTCACGGTCAATTTAACAGTTTGATATATTTATAAGCTTCAAGGTCTCCATAGCAGTATTTTACCTTTTTGAAGCGGTTTTTCAGATCAGCAGCATCATTTTTTACCTTTTCCGGTGATTTTTTATCAATGACGGCCATCTTAATCAGTCTTGATATCTCTTTCATTTCAGATTTTCCGAAGCCTATCCTTGTAACCTCCTGAGTTCCAATTCTCAATCCACTTGGATCTTGCGACCTGTTTCCATCATCCCATGGAAGAAGATTCTTGTTAAGAACTATCCCAGATTTTTCCAGCAGATCTGCAACATATCTTCCCCCTCCATTGTCTCTTACATCCACAACAAGAGTATGTGATTCTGTATACCCGTTCTTTTCACCGAGAACCTTGAAACCATCTTCGGCTAGGCATGAAGCCAGATACTTTGCATTCTCTATTATTTTCCCCGCATATTCCGACCCATAATCAAGTTCCTCAGCAAGTGTGATTCCAAGCGCTGCCATTGCATTTATGTGGTGGTTGCTTATTGTTCCGGGGAATACTCCTCTCTGGACATTTTTCCATGTTTTTTCGTCTGTCTTTCCAAGTATTATCCCATGCTGTGGCCCCGGAAATGTCTTGTGTGTGCTCCCTGTAATGATTTCAGCCCCCTCTCTCAATGGATCCTGGAATTTTCCGCCAGCTATGAGTCCCAGAACATGTGCAGCATCATACCAAATCTTTGCACCCACCTCTGCAGCAGCATCCTTCAATTCTTTCAGTGGGGTCGGAAAAAGAAACACAGACTGCCCGAATAGACAAACCTTTGGTTTTTCGGTCCTTATAAGTTTCACTGTCCCATCCACATCCAGATTCATGTTCTCAACGTCAAAGGGATAGTTCACAATATCCAAACCTCTGAGTCCAACTGCACCAAATTTTGCGGCACTGATATGTCCTCCCCCGGAAAGTGGTGGTGTTGAAATTTTATCTCCGGGCTTTAGAAGCCCGTAAATTACAGATGTATTGGCGTTTGTTCCAGAAACAGGCCTTGGATCGGCCTGGTCTGACCTGAAAAGTTTCCTGGCCAGATCTATTGTGATATCCTCAACCTGATCTACGTAAACGTTTCCCTGATAATATCTATGATGTGGAAGCCCCTCTG
The DNA here is from genome assembly GCA_023379355.1 of Thermoplasmatota archaeon. The sequence goes on along the minus strand of JAMCUD010000074.1, from coordinate 4,982 downwards.
CATACCTGAAGCCAAAGTCAGTGAGGAGCATCTCCATTGCCAGCGGGCTCATTATATTCTCCGAGGCTATGAGTGGTATAGATCTTCTGAAAAAATCATTGTGTTCCATTGCAAGTTCTCTAATCTTCTGTGCGGTATCATAATTTTCAGTCATGAGAGATATATGTTTTCCTGATATGTAAATAAATCTCAGAATCTGGAGTTGGGATGTTCATGTTGATCAGGTGGATGGTAGTTGTTTCAATGGATGCCGGAAACTCCCAGTAATATATATGAAATACTCTTTTAATAAATAATGGAAGAACAGGAAACCCCCTCTCCCCATCTCGTGGGTAAATTCCCACTTCAAAGGTTGCCGGCTGAATCTCCATGGGTTTGAACACTCCCTGACGCGAAGCTACTCCTTCCCCATTTTAAGCCCTGTATAATTCAATAGCGATCCGACCACTTTCGCTGATGTCTGCCAGCGGACAGAGGGATGTCCATGGAGAGACAATATGCTTTCGATCGCTTCCATCCACTCTCCTGCGAAATGGGAATTCCAGTTCACATAAGTTAAACTAAATTAAAAGATGCAATCATGTGTCATGGAAATAAGGAAAATTATCGATCTGTCTGTAACTTTGAGGGACGGAATGCCTGTATGGCCAGGTAACAACAGGGTAAATATAGAGGTCATGTCCTCACCAGAGGGGCATGTAGCGGAAAAATACTCATCAATAACACACAGCGGAACACATGTTGACGCTCCACTTCATTTCATTGTAGGCGGGTCCACAGTTGACAGAATACCACTTGAAACGCTGATTGGGGATGGTTTTGTAATACGTCCTGAACCCGAAGGGAATGAGATAACAGCCAACAGCCTCCAGAAAGCATGGAAAGACTATTTTGATGGAAACATCGTACTGATAAATACAGGATGGGACGTCAAGAGATCATTCAGCAGGGAATTTCAGGAAGATTTTCCAGGACTTTCAGAGGATGCCGCGAACTATATCATAGACCATGGCGTAAAGTTCATGGGTATTGACACACTTGGAATAGAGCCTTACAGCCATAAAGATTTTCCAGTTCATAAAATACTGCTTGGAAAGAATATACCTTTCATCGAGGATCTGTGCAATCTTCAATCTCTTCAGGACGGGAAGAAATATCTTATTGCCGCACTGCCCCTGAAGATAGGTGATGCAAGTGGATCCATGGCTAGAGTCGTTGCCATGGATATTTATTGACGCCCATCCATGAGATCATTATTTACCCTAAAAACACATTAACCGGCATGCATCCAGGAGAATCTGGTTATATTGGAAAAGTGAAAATAAAGAACAGATTTGTTATGGCACCCATGATTTCCAATCTTGGGAATCCAGACGGGTCAACCAACGAGAATCATATAAGTTATCTCGAAGCAAGGGCAAAGGGCGGATTTGGCCTGATCATAACTGAATACACCTTTGTAAACAACAGGAACAGCAGGGGTTCTGTCAACGAAACTGGATTGTACGACAGAAAATTTATTCCAAAATTCAGGAGGCTGACTGAAAGAGTGCATATGCACGGTGCAAAGACTTTCATGCAGCTTGTCCATGCCGGTGGAAAAGCATCACAGCAATACAACAGGATGAGGTCATTCGCACCTAGCAGCGTTGATTATATGGGTACAACCCCATGGGAACTAACACAGCAGGACATATCAGAAATTATAGAGGATTTTGTCCATGCAGCTAAGAACGCAAAGGATTCTTTCTTTGACGGGATTGAACTGCACGGTGCACATGGATATCTCCTCTCTGAATTCATGTCGCCATCTCTAAACAGGAGGACGGACAGATATGGAGGGGATCTTGAGAGAAGATTGAGATTTCCTCAGGAGGTGGTAGACGCAATAAGGTCGGAGATTGATTTTCCGGTTGGAATGAGAATCAGCCTCTATGAAAACGGTGACAATTCATACAATCCGGAATATGGCCTGAAAATTGCAGAAAATATGAAGGGCCTTGACTATATCCATTTCTCTGCCGGTATCTTCAATCCTCCAGGTTCATCTGCCTCCTTCTACAACTCCAGGACACACATCTTTAATGAGCTGCCCAGGAGACCGGCAGTAACAACCATGGTGGTGGGTTCGGTGATCGATCTCAATGATGTGGAAAGAGTCCTTGCAGGGGCTGACTTCGTTGCAGTTGCAAGACCCAGCCTTGCAGATCCTTATTTTGCAATGAAACTTCTGGACAATAATAAGCCCATCAGACCGTGCATCAGATGCAACCAGGCCTGCAGGGACCTTGCCCTGGGTGAGGTGAGATGCACAGTAAATCCTGATACTGGTCTTGAAAATTCTATCCGGCACTACCCCATTCAGAAGGTAAAGGGTCATATTTCACTCTCTGGAGGAGGCATAAAAGGTATGGAGGCCGCTCTGGAAGCCGCGAAGCATGGACTTGAAGTTACACTTTATCATAAGGGAGAGAGGCTTGGAGGACAGCTTCTTTCAATCACCGACAAAAGAAAGGCCATTGAGTTCTCAAAGCTTATTGAATACTACGAAAAGGCACTGAAAATGGCGGGAGTGGAAGTTGTTCTGAACTCTGAAAACAGATCGGGCATCATATGTACGCCTGATAAAGTTTATCCAGATCTGCCAGAAAAAGATGAAATATGGATAGATTCCAACATATACAAGCACCATGACCAGGCCCTTGAAATGTCCGGGAGCCACAAAGTATACATGAGCAGGAGGAGCCTCTCGAGCCTTGATAGATCCAGGGTTCTTGAATATGAGAAACTTGCCTCTGAAAATGGGATAGTCTTTGTGGATCACGCCGGGAAAACCTTTGATGTATCAATAATAGAGAGAAACCAGTATGACATAAGATCCGCCATGGTATCAGGAAGGGAGATCATCCGTGAATACATTGATAAAAATTCATTTGACTATCTCTAAATTTCTCCCCTGATCTTTCTTTCCCTTCTCTCCCTGACGGCTTTTATATCGGCATCCTCCTCAGGAGTGAGTTCAAAGCGCTCATTCTTGAGTTCCCCGAGATACTTGGCAGGTATCTCACCTGTCAGGAAGACCTCATCGGTTGCCCTGTAGACCGGTATCTTATCCTTAATCATATCCTGTACTTTTATGGCAAGTATTGAGGGAGAATCTATGTGGTAAAGACCTGAAACGTAAGCCTGCCTGACCTCCTTTGAGAGATGTACCCAAGTCTTATCTGACGGACTTATTCCTGTCTCCCTGATAAATTCATACTCCTCTGGTGTTGTCTGAAAATACAGTTCGTCCGGAATTCCTTCTGTTGACATGTCGTCTATTTCTATTGGAATAGTATGCCCGTATGTTGCCCTTATCTCTTCCCTGTTGTTGACTTCATATCTCTGTTTTGGATCTGTTCTTGCAAGGGCCTCTATGTGATATGGTGTGAGCCATTCAAAAAACCTCCTCTGTGTCTTTATTGCAGGTACTATGAGGTAGGTCTTGACCCACCCGTGATCATCAAGCTTAATCCCATAGTTTTCAGGAAAGTGCCTCAGCATCCCGGCAAGGATTCTTCCCATGGTCTCAATTTCCCTTGAATTCATAAGCAATTTACCGCTGTTACTGCAAACTGGGCATGCTTTACCACGGAAGGGACCATGATCCCTGCATTCTCTTAACTCAGGCTCCATTTATGACACCTCTTACAGCTTCAGCCACTTCACCGGCAACGGTTATCTTGCTCCATTTCCCGAAAATTGTATCCGTTATGACAATATCCTGGGCAATGGATGAAATCTCATTGTAGGATCCGTTGGCAAAAATTCCATGTATTGCAGACACATATACTTTATCTGCCCCTCTCTTCTTTAATAGACTTGTTGCTTTGATAATGGTCCCGCCGGTTGAGATCATGTCATCCAGAAGTACAATGTTCTTTCCCTTTACATCAATATCAGGGACAGTCATGGTAACAGTTCTGGAATCTATCCTATTCTTGTCAATGTTGAATGATTTTGTTTTCAGAAGATCCGCAAGTTCTTTTGCTCTTTCAAGCCCCCCATCATCAGGAGATACAATATAGTCTATTTTCTTATCTTTATAGTACTCCACCAGAGGTTTCACAACCTTGACATTTACCAGTCCTCTTCTGGAAAACTTTGCGGTTGCAAGATCATGTATTTCCACAACTATAAGTGAATCGCAGAAATTCTCTATGGAACTGAGCATAACTTTTGATGAAATAGGTTCTCCCATTTTGTATACCATATGCTGCCTTGCGTATCCAAAATAGGGTACAACTGCAATGACCCTGGCAGCGCCGTTCTCCTTTGCCGCGTTGATCAAGAGGAGAAACTCTATAATTTCAGTATCATCGCGGGTATTTCCAACAGCTACAACATCCTCGCCATTAAGATCCCCCATTATTCGTATATACATCTCACCGTCCGGGAATCTTCTCCTTTCAGTATCAAGAAGTTCACATTTGAGTTCTTCTGCCATTTTCAGGGAAAGTTCTCTAGACGAAGAGGAAGAAATAATTTTCATTGACCATTGGGGATGACCTCGCTTTTTAAATTTTTATGGTATACACTCCATGACAACATGACCCGTTTATAAGGGACCTCGGATAGAATTTGCCGGGTTCTGCTCACACCAAGCCTGAATCTTTTAGGATCAGGAGGCATGCTGGAAGCTTCAAGTAGGTTAATGGCCTCTGGCGACCTTTATTCCTATACGGGAATTGACCATTTTTCTGTTTCCGGCATAAGTATAACATTCTCAATCTAAGCACCAGGCCGGTTCTTAAGTGTTTCGGCAAATTCAGCCTCGGCAAACCCCGTACATGTCTTTATGAAATCCGTCTTTAAATGAGATTCATGATCAATGTGTTATTCTCCAAACCTTGAAGAAATGATAGGTTCTATGCGTGCACAACATGTCTGAAGCTCAGGGTTTCGTATATAATATCCCTTATATTTTCCCAGTGTAAGAA
>JAMCUD010000073.1 GCA_023379355.1 Thermoplasmatota archaeon | reverse complement strand
TGATACGACCCAGGTTCTGTAGTGAAATCGGCTGAGTTTAGCATCATTAACGGATTTCAGTAGGTCGTTCGTCTCTCTTTCACCTGTTATGATTCCAGTATTGGTGGAACCATCATAACCCTCACGTCAATATTCTATATTGCACTATATAGAGATATTGAGAAATTCACATCTTTAATGTTCGAAGTATTAACTGGAAAACATTTATCCACATTAACTTAAAGCCACTGAACCTTCAGAATTTGGGCCCTGAACCATAAAAGATTTTTACCATTGCTAACATGAACAAGAATGGTAGAAGCACTAAAAATAAAAGAAGAGGAGAAAACCATAAAGACACATGACGGTACTGATATGCGTTATTTCTCCGCATGGCCGGACGATGGGAAAACACACCCTGGCGTTATGGTTGTCATGGAGATCTGGGGTCTGACAGACTTCATAAGGAACTTTTCAAGAAGGCTTGCACGGAAAGGATACCATACTTTTGCTCCGCACCTCTATTCCAGACCTGACCAGTTTGAACTCTTCACGGAGGAGAACATAATGGACGCAATGAGACCTTTCTGGTCTCTCCCTCCTGAGAAGAGAGGCGACCAGGCTGCGGTTCAGGAAATTCTGGCAAAGGGATCAGAAACTTCCAGAAAGATTGTTCAGAAAGTAATGTTCAATAGAAAGGAGACAGAAAGAGACATGATAAAAGATCTGGAAGCATCCTACAACAGTTTCTTTGGATCCGGAAAAAGAAAGAAGGGTATTGTTGGCTTCTGCCTGGGTGGAGGGCTAGCATTCCAGCTTTCAACACAGAAAGAGTTCGACGCATCTGCAATATTCTATGGAGCAAACCCCCACAGTATTGATGATCTTGCAAAGATAAAGGGATCAGTCATGGGGATATATGCAGGAGAGGATGGGTCTATAAATTCAGGACTTCCATCACTTCTTGAAAATGTTGTCAAACATAAGACAAACTTTGAAATGAAAATATACCCGGGAACCTATCATGCATTCTTCAACGACACCGGAATGGCCTATAACAAAGAAGCTGCAGAGGATGCATGGGGAAGACTGAACTGGTTCTTTTCAAAAAATCTTGGTGAATAAAATGCCAGAGGATGAAGGTATAGTTGACGGATGCTTTCTCACATGGGTCATGGTCACTGATCATTTCAGATCCCGTGGGAAAATAACCGAAGAAACAAAGAATTTCAGAAAATGATCATGGCAATTTTCATGCCATGCCTTAGACACCCAAATATTTATAAATTCATATCATTGGTTCTTAACTAACATGAACGATGAACACTTAGAATATGGAAGCATGGGTGCGGGTATAGTAGTAGGCATAGTCCTTCTTGTGCTTCTAGGGTGGATACCATTCGTTGGGTGGATAGTCGCCGGCTTTGCAGCAGGTTTGAGCTCAAGGGGTGCTCTGAGAGGTGTCTTTTCCGGCCTTGTCTCCGGCGTTGTGGTATCCGCTGTCCTGATCTCTGTAATACTATTCCTTTCTGTGGGAAACATAAACACCATATTCGGATACCTTGGAAATGGCTACCTTGTAACATCAATAAAGGGACTTGTGATGCACCTTGAAGTATACGGATCAACCGAACTGATAAGATCTGTGGTTATAAGTGGCATAGTCATACCAGCAGTTGCTGGTCTGGTTGGAGGAAGTATCCTTTCAAGAGGATACCTGGTTCAGGAGAATTACGAGGAAGAACCGACCCCTGCTCCACTTCCCAACAAGGTTGAAAGCAAGGAATAATCTTAGGAAGATTTAACCAGGTTTTCCTTTTCCTTTTTAAATTGCAATATCGCATGATATTACAGCTTTTAAAAATTCTCTTAAACCCGGACTCTCAGAAAAAATTACAGATACCCGGATTTGCCTCCGAATACCTTTTCCGACAACCTCATGTTGTCGCCATGACGATCCATGAACATTGCTGAAAGACCATAGGAATCCCTGTAAAACTTTTCAATACCGAAGTCTTCGAAGTATCCATATCCGCCATGGTACTGTATAGCAGCCTTCGTAGCGCGTTTTGCAAATTCAGTGCTTCTCAGTTTTATCATGAGCGCATTTGAATCATCCATTTCCTCCATGTTTTCAAGATAGTATTCCATTATAGATAATTCAGACAGAAGCCCTGTAATCTGTGAAGCCACAGGGCTGTAATCCTTAAGGCTGTGATCAAAGGTCTTTCTGACCAGCACATATTCTTTCACCTTATTCAGCGCCCCCCTGGATATCCCAAGAGCAATTGAGGAAACACCAAGATCTATTGTTTCCGCAGTTGTATGATAAATCTCCTTCCTCCATTCATGGATGATATGGAAATCGGTGGTGTCCACCTCGACATCCCCACTCCGGAGACCTCTAAAAGCAAGAGGTTTCTGCACTCTCTGAACCTCTGTGCCCGAATATATAACTGCCAGATCTCCTTTTCCTATATCTGTGACAATTATGGAGGCATCAGGGGACATCAGGTTTTTAATAACGCCTGAAATTCTATTTCCGCTGACCGTAAGAGATTGATCCACACCATTTCCTGAAAATATGCCATCTGGGTTTACGGTTCCAGAAACAGTCCCATCCACGATGCCGGATAAATTATCCCTTCTGGTTTTGCTGACAGCTTGATACAGGATCGAATTTGTAATCAGCAGCTTTGCGGCCACTGAAGGGCTGTAGGATGAAATTATGTTCAGCATGACTAAAAATGACTCCCTGTCCAGGCCTGAACCGCCTGATTCCTGAGGTATAAGTGCACCGAGGAACCCCTGGGCTCCCAGATCTTTTACGAGATCAGTTCCAATACCCTTCCTCTCGATTTCAGTAGCGGATGAGGATATCCTTCTCTGGCAGAATTCCTGCACAGCACTTCTTATGAGATCAGTATTCTCCTGCATAATTCACGCTTCCTCCTTAAGAAATGTCCTGGCTATAATCAGTTTCTCAATCTCACTGGTTCCTTCCCAGATTTCCATGATCTTTGAATCTCTGAAGAATCTCTCAAGGTCACCGTTGATTCCTGAAATTCCGGTTATCTCCAGTGCCTTTTCACATGCAAATACTGCGGTTTCTGACGCGTAAGCCTTTGACATGCTTGTTATTTCCGGTTTTGGGTTGAAGTTGAACAGGTAAGAGGCAGCCTTGTAAGTCAGCAGTCTTGATGCCTCAATCCTGGTGGCAATATCTGAAACCATGAACTGGACCTCTTCCGTGATCTCAGATTCTCTGCCCTCCTTCCTGAGATTGGAAAGATAGTTCAGAACTCTGTCAAGTGCCCCCTGTGCTATCCCGATGGATTGTGCGGCGACATATGCCCTGGAGATGTTGAAGAATGTCATTATGTAGTAAAATCCACGCCCTTCATCACCGATAAGATTGGACTTTGGAACCTCCACACTATTCAGTATAAGTTCCGCAGTATTTGTTGCCCTTACGCCAAGTTTTCCTGTCAGTTTATTTCGTGTAAACCCTTTAAGGTTTCCGTCCACTACCAGGACACTGAGACCGTGATGCCTCTTTTTATCCGGGGTTGACGTTCTCACAAGCATCACGAAGAAATCTGCAATCTGACCATTTGTGATGAACATTTTAGATCCGTTGATGACATACTTTTCGCCCCTCAACTCAGCGGTGGTCTTAAGTCCTGCAACATCACTCCCGCCTCCGGGTTCAGTTACAGCCAATCCCATTATTGCTTTCCCCTCCTGCACCCTTGAAAGGTATCTTTTCTTCAAATCATCTGAGGCAAAAAGCATCAGTACCTCGGCACCGAATAGACTCACAGTAGCTGCGATCCCTATTCCGGGGTCAGATCTGCAGAGCTCCTCTATGGTTACCAGCATGGACCATGGGTTGGCAAAATCGACCATTTTTGAAGATATTGCCTTTTTCCATATCTCTTCGGGAAATTTCTCTTCTGCATCATACTTTCTTGCAAGTTCAGAGGTTATGTTCTCCATAGCGAATTTTCTTGCATTCTCCCTTGCCTTTTCAATTTCCTGAGAAAATTCGAAATCCACCTAATCACGCTCCAGCATGATTGAATAACCTTGCCCTCCTCCGACACATAGGGTGGCTACACCCTTCTTTTTCCCAGTCTGCTTCAGTTCTCTTGCCAGAGTCCCGGTTATTCTTGCGCCTGTTGCACCCAGAGGGTGGCCTATCGATATCCCTCCCCCATGGATGTTTACCTTTTCATGATCTAGGCCGAGTTCCTTCATGGCATTCAGCGCCACGACCGCAAATGCCTCGTTGATCTCCCAGAGATCGATATCAGATGCTTCCATTCCCATTCTGTTGAGGAGCTTTTTGCTTGCCGGCACTGGTCCCTCGCCCATTATGCTTGGATCCACAGCAGCCCAGGCGAAACCTGTTATTCTTGCCATTGGCGTAAGCCCGTATTCACGCAGCTTCTTTCCTGACATAAGGACGTCCATTGCGGCCCCCGCATTTAGGGGTGAGGAATTTCCTGCAGTGATGACACCATCTTTCCTGAAAGCTGGTGGCAACTTGGATAGCCCCTCCATGGATGTTCCCCTCCTGATACTCTGGTCATCTTTTATTTTGACGAGGTCTCCGTCCTTTTCCACTTCAACCGGCTTAATTTCACCACTCAGGTAATTGCTGTCAAGTGCGGCCGCTGCCCTTCTGTGGCTTTCCACTGAATACAAGTCCATATCCTCCCTGCTTATGCCCTTTAAGGATGCAAGCTTCTCTGCTGTCAGACCCATGTTATAGGAGGTGTTCATGTCATACTTCCTGAACTCAGGGCGAAGCAGGAGTTTGAGGTTCGGCTTAAGGGCATCGTTGTTTGCGAGCGGAACATGGGTCATATGTTCCATTCCACCCGCAATAACCACATCGGATGAACCAGTCATTATTTCCATCGCCCCAATTGATATGGCATTAAGGGAAGAGGCACATGCCCTGTCCATTGCCATTGATGGGACATTGAAAGGAAGGCCGGCCAGAAATACTGGATGTCTTCCACCGTACAGCCAGTTTTCACCAGTCTGAAGTGCACAACCCACTATCACATCGTCAATGTCACCAGGCCTGATTCCTGTATCTTCTACAGAAGATTTTATAAGATTTCCCAGAACCTCGTCCATCCTTACTGTGTTAAAGACATCCTTATCAGGGTCATTGGGTCTTGCCCTGGAGAATGGGCTTCTTCTAAAATCCACCAGATAAACTTCATTATCATCACTCATAGAACTCAACCATCCAATAATGAACAATATATAGATAACATTTCAGGTATTTCTGGTAATTTATCCAAAATGTTTCGCCCTATTTTCAAATCCGGGAAATTATTGCTTGATCCTATCACAAAGGTCGATGATGCTTAATATGAATACTCCTTTCGTTTAGTATCATGTTGTTCGCTGGAGGTATATATCAAGAATTAAACAGACCGGAATATATCCCAACTGATTTTTCCGGTGGAACGTCTGCGCAACCCATATACTATCAACTGAGAAACATTTCATCCAGTCACCTGATAAATTGCAGTTTCAGGCAGCACCGTGATAGGAACCAGGAGAAAACCACTGTAATCATGAGAATGAATGGAACACCGGGAATTATTTCAGCGCCACTATTGGATTTCTATTTCAGTAACTGGTTAATTTCGCAAGTTAATACCAATTGTCACATAAATTAAATGAAAGTGAATGATAAATCCCATCGTAATGTTTTTCTTTTCCCGAATATCTATGGAAATAGTCTGCATTTGGGCTTTTTAACATAAAAAGATTTGAGAAACAAATTATGGCGAAGATCCTTAAACAGCAACGCTCGCTGCGTGAGTGATAATTTCTGCCGTGGCATATTTTGCCATTGAGAATTTGGAAAAATATAAAGTTATGAATGCCCTAAAGAAAAAGAGGGACCGAATGCCATATAACATAACTGTACTGATTAAACAGATTCCTGATATCGATCAGATGAAGACAGACCCTAACTCCGGCGAACCGCTTCTGGACAGGGTTCCGATGAGAATGGAGAACCTCAGCAAGAATGCTGTTGAGGCCGCTGTGAGAATAAAAGAGAAGAACGGTGGAAAAGTCACTGCAATTTGCTTTGGGAGTGAAAAATCCACATCAGTGATAAAAGAATCCTATGCCATGGGAGTAGATGAGGGGCATCTGATCACTGGTTACCCAGGCAACTACCCTTCGCTGACTGCCTCAGTTCTTGCAGCTAAGCTGAAGGAGATCCCCCATGATCTGGTGATATTGGGTAACCAGTCGGCAGACACCTACACAGGACTTCTTGCAGGTATGATTGCCTCTATTACAGGTGAGCCTTTACTGGGGAACGCTATTGAAATTAAACCAGAGGATGGGGAAGTGAAAGTTGTGTCCGCTATGGAAAATGATAACATGGAGATATCCGCCAGCATTCCAGCGATTATCTCTGTTGCACAGGAGATAAACCAGCCAAGGTTACCACCTGTTCTTCAGATCATGGCTGCGGGACGGAAACCCATAAACCAGACCGCTGCCAGTGATTTGAAAAAACCAGAAGTAACAGTTATTTCAAACAGAGCTCCGAAGAGCGACAGGAAGAGATTGATCTTTGAGGATATGGACAAGGGAGTGGAGGAAGTCGCTAAAATAATAAAGGAGGCTATAAAATGAAGATACTTGCCTTTTCGGACATCGATGCACTTCTTTCACAGATCGTCACCAGATTCAGAGATACGGACGAGGTCCATGTAATCACAACCAATCCTGATTTTGTTAAAAAATTTGGACCCGCAAAAGTCTTTTCAGTAAAACCACCCATTCTTTCAGATTCACTTGCAGTCGTCATTACCGACCTCCAGAAAAAAGATCCGTATGATCTGATAGTAATAGGGACCTCGGTACGCGGCAGGGAAATTGCCGGCATGCTTTCGTTCAAGGCCGGCCTGTATGCAGTCTCTGAGGTCAACAGTGTAACTCAGGAGAACGGAACAATAACAACCTCCAGGTTCTTCTATGGCGGTAAAAGCCTCATAACAGAGAAGTCAGGTGCAAAGATCCTTGTTTCAGCACCGGGAATTGCAGAAGCCACAGAAAAACCCGGGAACCCACCGGTGGAAGAGTTATCCACCATGAAATCCAGTATATCCGTAGTAGGAACAATCGAGAAGAAGTCAGGATCTGTGGATATAGAAAAGGCAGGTATCATAGTCTCTGTTGGAAGAGGGCTTGGAAATAAGGAAAATCTTTCTAAAATTGAACCGTTCGCCAGGGCTATACATGGGGAGATCGCGGGTTCAAGGCCTGTCTGCCTCGATTATGGATGGCTCAGCGAAGACAGACAGGTTGGGCTCTCAGGAAAGAAGGTCCAACCAAAGCTCTATGTTGCACTGGGAATTTCGGGGCAGATTCAGCACATTGCAGGAATGAGGAATTCAAAAGTCGTTGTGGCAGTGAACAAGGATAAGTCAGCACCAATCTTTGAAGAGGCGGACTACGGAGTTGTCGGTGACATGTTTACAGTGGTCCAGAAGCTGAATGAGAAAATCTCGTCCTGAGATTCCACTCATTCTGCAAGGTTCTCGCTTATGAGCTCTGCAACGTCCTTTATCTCCATTTTACCTGCAGAATCTGTCCCGGATAATGCATCCTGAAGCATTGGCATGCAGAACGGACAGGCAACTGCCAGTTTATTTGCCCTTGTCTCAATCGCCTGCTTTATTCTGAGGGAACTTACCTTTTCCTGGCCCTCGACCTTATACCAGTAATTTCCCCCACCAGCCCCACAGCACATGCTCTTCTGTTTTGAACGAGCCATCTCCACAAGGTTTCCTGTACTTTTAACTATATTCCTTGTATTATCATATTCGCCGTTGATTCTTCCCAAATAACATGGATCGTGAAGGGTTATGGATTGATTTGAATTTTTGACCTTCAGTTTCCCCTCTTTGACGAGGTCGGAGAGAAATTGACTGTGGTGAACAACTTCAGCCTTAAGGCCGAATTTCGAATACTCATTCCTGAAGGTGTTCATGCAATGAGGACAGGCAGTTATGATTTTCTTCACGTTTTTGCCCGTGAAAGTTTCCATATTCTGAAGGACCAACTCCTGATACCTGCCTTCCTCTCCCATTCTTCGGGCGGTTTCACCATTGCATTTCTCCCCTGATCCAAGTATACCATAATTTACCCCGGCTTTGTTCAGCAGGTCGAGAATAGTCCTGGTAGTTTTATTGTCTCTGGGATCAAATACACCCATGCATCCGACCCAGTAAAGAACGTCCTTTGTGTCATCAAATGGAGGTGCAATTTCAAGCAGGGCATCCCTGTCTGATGGAGAATTTCCCATGGGATTCTGCGTATTGGTAAGATTGTTGAAATACTGGCTGGTGAGCTTGTCGAACCGGTTCTCCATGACCAGATTCTTTCTTGCTTCCATCACGAAAGAGTGTGGGTCTATAAGAACCGGGCATTCCTCCACACAAGCCTGACACGTGGTGCATGACCATGATGCATTTTCTGTGAGAAGGTTGGGAACTATCTCAACGTCGGAATATACGTTCTTCTTAATGTTCTGCACCAACGCTCTGGGGCTTAGATCTGTGCCTGAGAGGAATGCCGGGCAGGATCTCTCGCATCTTCCGCAATCTGTGCAGGCAAGGGCGTCGATCTTCGATGTTGTCCTGATGTCTGAAACCGTTTTAGTTCCAACCTTGAAATCGAAATTTCCTGATTCAAGGGCTTCTGAGAGAACAAATGGAGTGGGCATTTCCCCTCTCTTCCTGATATTTTTTGCTCCGATAGTTGTCAGTGAGAGTATCATATGAGAAAGCTTTGAAAAGGGCAGATAGGCAACTATTGCGAATGCCGTCAGAACATGTATTATCCACATCCACCTGTAGATCAATATTCCGCTGGACAGATTCAACCCGAAAACTCCATAAAAATAGCTAAGCAACCATTCCACAAACCTGTACTGGTCATAAGGGACCCTTATGAGATAAACCTTCAGCGCCCCCAGAAAGAAACCTTCCAGTGCCAGAACAAGCAGAGAAGCAAGGATGATGTAATCTTCATCCTTTGTGTCAAGCCTGGTCTTTCTCCTTAACCGTCTGTAGAATCCCATCAGGATTCCGGCTGTCAGCATCACGCCCCCGATGTTTGCCCATACTTCGAAATTAAGGTAAAAGTCACCCACGAGGATTCCCTGATGAGCCAGAGGCTTCAGTATGTCATGGGATAGAAAAATGAGGGAAGTGGCAATGAAAAGTATGAGAATGCCGAATGAAATCAGCAGATGCATTATTCCTGCATATCTGTTCTTTACATTCTTCTGATGAAAGAAACCATATGAAAAGACCTGTTTTATCACGGTCTTCCAGTTGCGGCGAAAGTAATTCCACATAGGTCCTGCAGTTACACCCATTTTCGCATATGTCCGATACCACCATATTATTATGAAAGCCAGTGCAGCAAAAGAAATAACATAGTCTGCTACCAGTTCCTGGGTATTTACATAGAACAGCGTCTGGCTGGCAACCGGGATTCCCATGCATCCCAATTGGCAGGGAACTATAATTATTATTCCCATGGCGGGAAAGATGAATTTTAAATATGGTAGATGCCATTTTCCATGATGAAGCCTGTGGAAAGCGATTACCCCTCAGATTTTCACAGAAACAGGAAGAAGCTTGGAGTCTCCATAGCAATAGTTATCATAATTGTCGTTTCTGTCTTCATAGTTGCAGGCTACAATGAGCGGGGAACTGTTAATGTTCTTTATATCAAGGCAACAATTGATGAAAATGGTGCCATGGTTTCCAGAACCTACCAGGAAAACTTCCACACTCTCTCTTCAGGTGGACAGACCACATTTTCCCTTCCAATATATAACAGTGGTTCCAGTCCTGTTACACTGAGTTCTGTGTCAGTTTATACCATAGGTTTTGATATTTTACACACCAACCTGCCCCTAAATGTCAAAGCCAATTCAAACGCCATTCTCGTGCTGACACTTTCGCTTCCCTATAAAACCTACACTGGTGGCCTTGAGATAGGAATTTCTTGATGTCATTCCGTGTCCTGTAAACATAGGAAGATCAACGACCATAAATCTTTGACTTTGTAAATTGATTATGGTTTATTGATTGTGGTTTATCTGGGATTCATGAATTTTACCTACTTTCTGGTATTTTATATGAAAAAATACTGTTAAAAATACCAATTCCTGAAAATTATAATATCACAAACCCATACTGAATGGTGAGGCCTGATTACCTTAGAGTCCCGCTCCCTTCAGGGGAGGCCTATTCACGAATCAAATCCACCCTGAGGGTCAGAACTCTTCACACCGTTTGTGAAGAGGCCAGATGCCCGAATGTTGCTGAATGCTGGGGCGCTGGAACCGCCACTTTCATGGTTATGGGTGGAAATTGTTCCAGGGGGTGCAGATTCTGTTCCGTTACGCATGGAGGGATGACCCCGCTAGACCCGGATGAACCGCGTAAGGTTGCTGAATCTGTCAGCATCATGGGACTGGATTATGTGGTCATAACCTCGGTTGACCGGGATGACCTGGAGGACCAGGGTGCAGGCCATTTCGCAGATGTCATAAGATCGGTTAAAAAGCTCAATGTAAAGGTTGAGGTCCTGATTCCAGATTTCAGGGGAGATATGGAACTCGTCAACAGGGTAATCGAGGGCAAACCGGATGTTGTGGCTCATAACATAGAGACTGTGAGGAGGCTCACACCAGTTGTGAGGGATGGCAGAGCCGGCTACGATCAGTCTCTCGGTGTACTGTCCGGAATTCGGAGAGACCATCCCGGTATTATAACAAAATCATCAATAATGGTTGGATTCGG
>JAMCUD010000072.1 GCA_023379355.1 Thermoplasmatota archaeon | reverse complement strand
TCCTCAAGGTTCAGAACGCTGAACCCTGATCTGGAAAGGAGATGGGAGAGATAGGACCCTGCAGGGCCAGCACCCACAACTATTACATCCCGCAATAGCTCTAAATGCCCTCACAGATAAAAGGTTTTTATCCTCTTTATCCTGGTTGTAAAATAATACACTTCCTATTCCACGGATGAAAGAATTCCTGAATAATCCTGTGGACATTGCGCATTACTTCATGCGGTTTTTTCGGCCCATTCTTCTCTCAGGACACTGAGGTATAACTGATCCTCAAAAACACCATTGAATTTTATCCGTTCTCTCAGAGTGCCCTCAATTGTGAAACCAAGCTTTAGCAGAATCCCCACAGAGGGAGTATTGCTACTAAGTGGGCAAGCTTCTATTCTGTTAAGTTCAAATTCCTGGAAAGCCCATCTGATCAGAGCTTCCAGTGCCTCCATCATTATACCTTTTCTCCAGTACTCGGGGTGGAGTTCATAACCAAGTTCTGCCATGTCGGATTCCAGATCCATGTTCCAGAGGCATGCTGTACCTGCAATGAGGTTGGTCTCCTTCACAATAATGCACCAGAACAGGGTCTTTCCTTCTGAATAATCCTTTTGAATTTCCTTTATATATTCTTCTGTCCGGTTTATGGAAATATGCGGTTTCCTCCCATATTTACCAGTTACATTCGGCAGGGACTTTATGGAGAAAATGGCTTCAGCATCCGTCAGGGCGATCTGTCTGAGAAGGAGCCTTACAGTTTCAAGAACTGGAAACCCTTGAAATGCAGCTTCCCGTGACATCATTATCAATATAAGGGGTGCTTATATTAAGGTTTGTCACTCAACGCATAGAGGCTCTTCCCTGATTTATGATTACCTTTTAGCCATCGGGATGACCGGCATTCTCTCCAGTCATCCTACTTAAAATTCATCCATGTTATTTGTAATAAAGAACGTAGGAAGTTTAAAGGAAAGTAAGATTATTTCAAATGATCGGCTTTCCAGCTTGAGGCTCATGACACTAAATGCGCGTTCAGTTCTGTCCCTTCTTGCAACATTCATGAAAGCCAATCCAGAAATAGGATTTGAAAAAATAGGAAATAGCCCTCACTTAGAAGATACAAGCGTTCTATGGAATCCAAACCGGGAGAAATATTACCATAACTACAGAACTGCCTCATTCCTTGACATGGGATTCCGTCCACCCATAATCATGTCAGTTGATCGGGTCTATGGTCAGGAGGAGTTTATGGTGGATCGTTTGGATGTAAGGATCGATCAAATTCTCTTATATGTACACGGTTCTCCGAAAACTGCATTCAGAAGAATAGATCTTGACAGTGCTCTGAATATATGCTTTAAAAAGGTCCAAAGCTGAATGTGAGGGGAAATAACCCTAATATATACCGGAATTTATCCGAAAGTTCATTTTCAGGCAATCCTTATCTCTTGTTTAGATTTCATGGGTGCATGAAAGTATCTATTATGAGGGATATGGACACCAGAATGCTGAAAAGATGCGCAGAAATTCTGGGCTGCGAGGTTAAGTCTATGGACCCTTCCGGGGCCGATATTCAGGTCATTTACAGAAAATATGAAATTCTCCCTGAGCTCAAAATGATTCAGACGATCTCCGCAGGGGTTGATCACCTTGATTTTTCAAGGGTGCCAGAAAATGTACTCGTCTGCAGCAACGCAGGAGCATTTGCGGACCCTGTGGCTGAGCATGCATTTGCCCTTCTTCTTTCGGTGAAGAAGAAAGTCCTGGATTTCGATAAGCAGCAGAAAAACGGCATATATCAAAAGCTTCCCGTCTCCAGTCTTATCGGCCACACATTTGGGATTTTCGGTTATGGTGGAATAGGAAAGAGTGCCTCCAAAATAGCCAAATCTCTCAGGATGCATACAATAGCCTATTCAAGATCACGATCAGGTGACGAGAACCTGGACAGGTTTGTTGACTCCCCGGAAGAACTGTTCAGTCAATCTGATGTCCTGCTTCTCTCCATGCCCCTGAATGCATCAACAAGTGGCATTGTGGATGGAAAACTGCTCTCAAAGTTCTCGGGTGACACAATAGTGAATGTTGCAAGAGCAGGTGTGGTAAACAAGGACGACATGCTGCAGTATCTTCAGCAGAATCAGGACAAAATGTACCTCACTGATGTATGGTGGGGGGAACCGGATGTAAAATTTCCACTGCCATCCAATGTCCTTCTGACACCCCATGTAGGAGGAATAAACAGGGACCTGGAAGAGGAAGCGGTCTACAGGGCATGCCAGAATGTAAGGCTTTTCATAGAGGGAAAAAAGACTGAACATGTGGTATTGAGGGAAGAGTACAGTACTGGAAAGGTCTCATGAAAACTCAAAAAGTTTTCTCTGTCCATTATCCTTCTCAACTGTGTTCTGATTAGCCGGGTGGCCTCCAGTACTTTCACCCTCAATCTCCGGGTAGTCATCCATCAGACCTTCAAGCACCCTTTTCAGTGTTTCATCCACTCTTCTGGCATAATATTCCCAGTCAGGGGTTCCATTGAATGGAACACCGTCCATGTATGGTTCCACCTCCTGGGGTGATTTCTTGCTGTTGGTGACAATCCATGAAACCTTCATCCCGGGTATAAAGGTCTCCCCAAGCTCCATGAGTTTCTTTGCCACCCGTATGTTTGCCAAAGACTGTTCCTTGTAGTTTTTGAAATCCCTCACGGACCTGGATATCACAAGATCATCGATCTTGATGTGTTCAGTGTCGCCCTTCATTATCTTATCTATTATGTCATTCCTGTATGCTATGGCACCATCCAGATCTCTGGAAAGCACCAGATCGAAAACCCGGGAAAGGGCTTCACTCTGCAGATCAAAGGAATCTGTCCTTCTCACCTCATAACCCCTTATGAGAATCTCTCCATTCTGAGGCTCCGGATAAACTATCTTCCCAGCATATCTCTTCTTTGCTCCATGTGAAAAGAGTGGGTCCATGACCTTCTCAAATTCAACTGTTACACCCTCCTCCCGTGATATCCGTTCGCTCAATTCCCTCCCAATTTTTATGGCCTCGGCTGAATTTCTGCTTCCGGATTCTATGAATACAGAGTCCGTGTCTCCGTATATGACCTTGAAATTCTGTGCCTTGAGTTTTTCTATAAGCGACTTTATTGTCTCCCGGGCATATCCGGTAACTGCGCTGCCGATCTCAAGATTTGTGAACCTGTAGAACGAAGAAGCAAGAACGCCATAGAATGTATTCATGAGTATCTTGAGCGCACCCTGAATTCCATCCAGATACTCCCTTTCCTCCTCATCAGCAGCCTTCATTTTTTTCTTTACTTCATCCCTCTCCTGCATCAATTCCCTCAGGAGACGGGGAACAAGGCCAGCTTTCCTGCTGACATCCATAAATCGCACCCCATTTGGGGCGGTATTCTCGCCGTCAGGGCTCAGCGTTGTGAAGCAGATGTTGTATTTCATGATCATGGATGGATACATACTCTTGAAGTCCAGGACTATAACATTATCATATATCCCTCCTCCAATGGAGTGGACATATCCTCCCTCTATGGGAGCCTCTTTTCCAGTTCTCCCGGTCATGGGGACTCCTATCCCTTCCCGGTCTGCCTTTCTTATCAGCAGTGAGTCTACGTAATTACTGGTCCCGCCGTTGGACACATCATCGAAAGGCAACCGGGTAACAGTTGACATGAACATGTTTCTGTCAACAACCCTCAGTTTCCTGAATATTTCAAGGGTGAGAAAGGAGTCTTTAATGCAGTACTGAATAACCTCTTCTCTTCTGTTGTTCCATTCTTCCTCTATCTTGAGCCTGTTAATGTTGTCCTTTCCCTCATTTAGGAGCTCCTGAGCAACGTAGTTCAGGGTTTCATGTTTTGGATGCATTATCTTCTTCACAGCCCACCAGGTATCAGATATGGTTCTGCCATGCAGTCTCCAGTACTGGCTCTGAACTCGGTGTGGCTGTTCTCGGTCCCTCCCAATTCTGAAAGGAATCCCGAATTTGTTCATCCTTGACTGTATCACAGGCAGGTCGTATCCGTCTATGTTGTATCCAGTCAGTATATCCGGATCTGCAGCATTGACCACAGATACGAAGTTCTCCAGTATGGCTCTTTCATCTCCATCTATGTAGCCTTTGGTGAGTTCCTTTCCATCCCAGATGGAATAGCCGATCATCAGTATGTGGCCGTATTCTTCTCCATTAACTGGAGTCACTGCGTTTTCAATGTCAAAACTCAGTATTTTTACTGGAGGCACAAAATCCTCAGTTTTCTCTATTCCATCAATTCTTACAACAAGATCTGTGGTGAAATTTTTGCGCTCTTCCGGCATCTCTTGGCAATTTATCTTTATGCAAGGCTCCAGGTCCATGTCATAGATGAATCTGTGGTGAAAGGGTATGTCTGCTGCAAGAACTCTGAACTTAAAACCACATTTCTCCCTTAACTGTGGAACCTTCCATGGCGATTTCACGAAGATCCTCATAGCATTCTTTTCCTCGCCGTCGACCCATAGTTTGATGTTCCTGGATTCAACAAACTCTTCATCTGCCCTGTATAGCTGAAGGCACTGTTCTGAAGGTTCAACAAGATCAAAATATGGTCTGAAGCCAAAGAAAAGTGCAGTTATTGATCTGCCGTCTTCTGTTCGGCCGAAGAGCTCAACTGCAACGTCCCTTCTCCTGTATGACGCAACAAGGACGCGCATTCTTATTTCCATGTATTCTCAAATGTAGCCCTATTTAAAAACTTGACCCAACGTCATTTAGGGTTTGGAAATCCTATTAAAATCTATCTGGAAATGTTAAATAGATTCGGTTGTATGTTAAGATCAATGTTATCCTCCTGTTTTCATAGAAAACAGAAAGAGGGGTGCAAGTTTTATGCCGGAAATAATTGATATTGTTAGAAAACACAACGATTACAGGGATTCCGTACTGAATCTGCAGGCTTCGGAGAACTTCCTTAGCGAAAGAGCCAGGGAAGCTCTCGGTTCAGACATGGCTTCGAGGTATTCCCTGGAAATAAATGGGGAAGAAGCCTACGGCGGGGCAAAGTTTTCGGAGGAAGTGCTGCACAGGACTGAAGGTCTGATTTCACAAATCTATAAGTCAAAGTATGCTGAAGTAAGACCCATTGGGGGACACATAGCCGCCGAAGTTGTTCTTCTTTCGACTGTCAATAGAAAGGACAATATTCTTTCTATCCCGGAAAAATTTGGAGGGTATACCGGGTATGAGAACGGATATCTTCCACAGATGAGTGGAATAAACAACTACAGTATACCCTATGACGGTGAAAATCAGGAGATAAAATTCCCGGAGCTGGAGAAACTGATCAGATCCACGCATCCTAGGGTCCTTGTTCTTGGGCAGTCTTTCTTTGTCAAGCATTATGACCTGAAGAGGGTGAAGGAGCTCTGTGAACCAAATGGCACTTTCCTGGTCTATGACGGTTCCCATGTGATGGGACTCATTGCAGGCGAGGCTTTTCAGAAGGATGCTATGAAATATTGCGATATTCTGTATGGTTCCACCCACAAGTCATTTTTCGGCCCTCAGGGTGGTGTGATCCTCACAGATAATGAGGAATTATACATGGAGATAGGCAAAAATATCACCTGGAGAGCCATGGACAACTTTCACCCCTCCAGAGTGGCGGCCCTGGGAGTTGCAGCAGAAGAGATGATTCTACATGGTAAGGAATACGCATCCCTTGTTGCCACAAATAGCAGGAACCTTGGGAAGGAGCTGTCTGAGAGAGAAATTGGAGTCAAATATGCCCCATGGTATTCGGAAACACACCAGGTGATTACCGATCCAGGCTTCATAAAGCAAAGGGGTCTCACATTGTCTAGATTCAGCGAAATACTGGAAAAAAATGGTATGATAATAGATAGAGAGGGTAGAATAGGCACATCTGAGATATCGAGATATGGGTTTTCCGGCATGGATGAAATAGCAGAACTGATATCCTGGGCACTGGAAGGGAAGGATGTGAAGAGAGACGTTCTGGAGTTAAAGGCGTCATTAAAAAGAGTGTACTGAGGTGATATGTATGAAGGTAAGTGAAATAATGACAGGTAAAAATCTGGTGATTCTGCCATCAAACGCAACTGTTTCTGAAGCATTTGCCAAAATGAGGGGAACAGGGGTCCACCAGGTCCCCGTTCTTAATGGTTCCACATATTCCGGGATGCTGTTGTTTCGGGAACTTCTGAAGAAGAGAAGCGTTCAGTCAACAGAGAAGATTGGTTCAATAATTATCAAGACTCCTAAGCTGAGAGAGAGTGACAATATAACTGTGGCAGCAGACCTGATAAAAAAAGCAGGAATTCCCGCTCTTCCAGTGGTTTCCAGAGGAAAGCTGCTCGGGATTGTTTCAAGAACAGATCTGCTCAGAAACCTGAATGAATTCGGCCCGGTGAATGAGGTCAGAGTGCGTGATGCGATGACTTCAAACCCAGAATATGTGTATGACAATGATGGCCTCAGGATTGCACTTGAAAAAATGAGGAGCCTTGACGAAAGCGAATTTCCAGTGCTATCAAAGGATGGAAAACTTGCCGGCATAATACGTATTAAGGATCTGTCCTCATCTGCCCTTTTAAGAGGTGAAAATGCAGAGAGGGACGGTAATTTGTCCGGGGAAACGAGGAAGGTAGACCCAGTCTGTTCGTCAATAATGGGAAACCCAATAAGCATAAAACCGGATATTACACTGGGAGAAGCAGCCAGAGAAATCCTGAAGCATGGTTTGCACACTATTCCGGTAACAAATAATGACAATATTCTCTCCGGAGTCCTTGGAGTAATGGATATTCTACACATGATTCGATCCACTGGAAGGCAGAAAGGCATTCTTATTCAGGTATCCGGACTAAACGAATACGACGATGATCTCTATGACATAATCTTCTTCGAGGGTGAGAAATTTATATCAAGGATTTCAAGGATGTCCGGAATAAACAGTGGTAGTTTCAATGTGCATGTGGCCAAATACCATTCAACAGGCAGAATAAAATATTCCGTGAGAACCAGGTTATATGGTGGTCACACCAATATGGCAGTGGATGATTTTGATTGGAATTTTGGCAAATGCATGAGCAAAATCTTCGAAACGTATGAAAACAGGCTCAAGAAGAGCAGGTAGATCATTAACTCAATACCTATTTTTTTAAAACTTTGGCTCTCATCTTAAGGTGCATATTTATTCATGAGTGATGAGTTACAACTTTTTTTATAAAATAAAAATTATAAATAATGCTCAATGACATATTACAAACATATTCTAATATTTAGTATATAAACTTTGCTGGAAATTATTATATCAAAATGGCGGTATAAGGAAAAATGGAAGCTGTTTCGAAAAAGAGACGATCAAAAATAGGACTGAAAAGAGAACTCGGGTTCTATGAATTGCTAGTTATCGGAGTCGCGGGAGCCCTCGGGAACGGAGCTCTGTTTGGTACTGTACAGATGGTTTCAGGGGCGGGTCCCGGGGCAATCTTCGGGTTTGTTTTCGGTGCATTTATTTACGGGCTTATAACCATGACTTATATAGAAATGGCCAAGGTATATCCGGAAGCAGGTGGACCAACAAGGTACAGT
>JAMCUD010000071.1 GCA_023379355.1 Thermoplasmatota archaeon | reverse complement strand
GTTGACTCTAATGTTGTGAAGCTTGAACGCGTCAGGCAGATAGAAGCTGAGATCAATCATGATGTCATGGCGATAGTCAGAGCCCTCACGGAAAAGTGCAGTTCCGGGTCAAGATATGTGCATTTCGGTGTTACCTCCAACGACATAATAGATACTGCAACTGCACTGCAGATGCACGAGTTCTACCACTTCCTGACCGATGACTTGATCCGGCTCCAGGAATCCATGAAGAGTTTGGTCATTAAACACCGTTCCAGCGTAATGCTGGGCAGGACTCATGGGCAACATGCAAGCCCAATTACATTTGGCCTTAAGATGGCAGTATACCTGTCAGAGGTGAACAGACATGCAGAGAGAGTTCTGCAGGCAAGGAACAGGGTCATGGCGGGAAAGATTATGGGCCCGGTGGGAACAGGTGCCGCCCTTGGCGACGCTGCACTTGAGGTTCAGGACAGGGTTATGGAGATACTCGGCTTATCTGCCGAGACTGCATCTTCGCAGATTGTCAACCGGGATCGTTATGTGGAGTTCCTATCCGTTATGAATGGTATAGTAACTTCACTGGAAAAGTTTGCCACCGAAGTAAGGAATCTCCAGAGGCCAGAGATAGGGGAAATCTCTGAATATTTCGATGCCGGGAAGCAGGTCGGGTCAAGTTCCATGCCCAGTAAGGTTAACCCAATCAATTCCGAGAATGTATGCAGCCTTTCAAGGCTCATAAGAAGTTTCATAATACCGGAATATGAGGGTGCCGTGACATGGCATGAGCGTGATCTTACAAACAGTGCAGCAGAGAGGTTCATAATCCCGTATGTGTGCATACTGACTGATCACGTGCTCGTGAAGATGGCTGAAATCCTTGAGAAACTGATTGTATATCCCGACAGGATGATCAAGAATCTGCTTGCCGATGATTTTGTCCTTTCGGAAAAGATCGTGACAGAGCTAACCTTGGCAGGTATGCCACGGCAGGATGCACATGAGGTGGTCAGGGAGGCGTCAATGAGGGCACATTCCAGCGGAGGATCGCTGTTGCAGGCGCTTCGTGAAGGCGGTTACCTTGATAGGCTCCCGGAATCTGTAAGGCACACAATCTCTGATCCAGCATCCTTCACAGGGAGTGCCGGAAGGATATGCGACCGGATTGTTCAGGAAACAGAAGGAATGAAAAAGAAGCTTATGGGTGGGGTAACATGACTTCACTGGCTCAGGAAAAACCGCTCAAAGATGACATAATTTCTGATCTGACTACAGACGAAAAATCCATCTCTGGACTTCAAAAATCACTTGAGGATAGGGGGAGGAATCTTCACCGTCTTGTTCTTACTGGATATTTAAAGGCCATGGTGGATCTCGGTGTGCTGAAGGAGAGGGAAATAAAGCCATCTAGAATTTACTCTGTAAATGCCAGCGGCGCAAAGGATATCTATGACATAGTGGGAATTGCCGTACACAGAATAGGCGGAACAAGCCTTGGAGATGATGCACTGGCCGCACTGAATTTCCTGTTTAACAGGCCAATTTTCGCCAGGGAAATAGAGAGATGCAACGTTGAGCCCGCAAGGGATTACCGTAAGGTGCTTCCAACGAGAAAGCTAGAGGTAATCCAGAAGCTGAGCGAGCAGGGAATTAAGATACCCCAGTCAAACGTGATGATGGAGCCGGAGGGCCTGAACATGACAAAGCTGTTGAGGATACTCAGGGAGATCATCTACATATCAATGGATCTTAGAAGATATTCCTTGTCCGATCAGGAGAATGTGCAGAAAACCCTGGACTAGGAAAGCCTTGCGTCGTCTATGATGTAGTAACCGTGGGAGCCCCCCCATACCTTGTGAGCGGTATTTATGATGACCCTGCGTCCCCCGAAAGAGTGGACAAAACTTTCGTATTCTCCACCCTCTCCGGCCAGATTTATACCGTACCTTGCGTTTCGCGCCTCAAGTTCCCTGATGAATGATTCGTCAATTTCCCTGCCCAGATCGTCTATGGTAAAACCTTCAGCAGACACGGAAACAATAATAGAACCTATGCCGCGCAGCAACAATTCTCGCAGGATCTTCCCCTGTTCCTTGTGCCAGAGTGGTGTGTAGGATCTCATTCCTGATTCAGTGCACATCCTCTCAAGTCTCGTCTTCTGGTATTCAGATGCAATGGCCCCAGACACCAGCGTATCGTAACCTTGTGAAGCAAGACGAGATACTGTCTCGGCAAGCTCGTCCTCCCTGACAGGTTTCCATGCCGAACCCAGCATTCCTGCCACCAGTCTGGCCATGACAGCATTGGGATAATGGTACATCATGGAGAATTCTTCTGGTATGACAGTGATTGCCATGTCGACAGTGCAGCCCTGCTCCATGGAAATGAGAGCTGAGAGGAAAGAATCCTTTCCGCCTGAAAGAAGAGATACGGCTTTCAACAATGCGTCATGACAAGGATCTATTTATCAGAATCACCGATCCTCTTCATGACCCTGCGGAACTGCAGTTGTATTGATGTGAGCTTAGAATGATTTATATTTCTTCGTGCCATTATTTGGTTGGCGGTATAGGGTGTTACTAGTGTCAACAAAGGCGCACTGTCGCTGTTTATTCCTTTCCGCCAGGGTGAAATAAATGTCTGTAAACGTAGGAGAAAAAGCACCTGACTTTAAACTGCTGGATTCTTCGCTCAAGGAAAAGAAACTGTCTGATTACAGGGGACAAACTGTGGTTCTTGCCTTTTTCCCGGGAGCATTTACCTCAGTATGTACACAGGAAATGTGCAGCTTCAGGGACTCGCTGGCAACTTTCAACAACCTCAAGGCCAAGGTAATCGGAGTAAGCACAGACACACCGTTTGCACAGGCTGAATTCGCAAAGGCAAACAAGCTTAATTTCGAGCTTCTCAGCGACATAACTACCAAGGTAAGCAAGGATTATGGTGTACTCTATGACAGTTTCCTGAACATTCCAGGTTTCCACGCATCAAAAAGGGCAGTCTTTATAATTGACAGGGATGGCGTTGTGAGATACAAATGGGTCACTGAGAATGCCGGGAATCTTCCAAACTTTGAGGAGATCAAAAAGGAAGTTGAGAAACTCAAGTGATTTTTCTTCTTTTATTTTCTTCATCATCAATATTTTACAGGTTTAAATTCCTGAATTGAATCATCCGGGCATGGACATATTCTCGGCCAAGATCAGGCTGGCGAGCATTCTGGCAGGTTTAGCCATAGCAGCAATTGCAACCGGCATAATACTTGCCGTGGTGAGATATGTCTTCGGATATTCCTTTAGCATTGCTGTTGTTGGAATCATCCTCCTCTTTGTTGCTGTCATTGACATTGCCCAGTGGCTTTTTTCGCCATACATGATCGGTTGGATGTACCACATGACACCGCTTTCAACGTCTGACCCCTCTGTGCAATGGATCAGGGAAAGCGTTGAAAAGGTCGCCGCTTTGAACAATGAGAAAGTTCCGCAAGTGTTCATTGCCGAAGTAAATTTCCCCAACGCCTTCGCATACGGATCACCGCTCACAGGAAAGAGGATGGCCATAACCCGAGGTCTCCTCTCAACCCTGAACAGGGATGAGATCGAAGCAGTTATCGGACACGAGATAGGCCACCTTAAGCATCACGACGCTGAGCTGCTACTTGCCATAGGGCTGATTCCCATGCTCGTATTTTATCTTGGGTACGCGCTAATATTCAGCGGCGGAAGAGGGCGCCAGAACGGGTCAGCTTTCCTTGTTGCAATAGTTCTTATTGTGGTTAGTTTCGTCTTCAACATAATAATACTAGGGGTAAACAGGCTAAGGGAAACGTATGCGGACATAAATGCCGCCACAACAGTTCAGAAGGGAGCCGACAATTTGCAGACTGCACTTGCCAAGATAGCAGCTTCAACACCTTCACACAGGGTCAGGAGCAGGAAGACAGCATCCGGAAGTGTTGCCAGCATGCTGATGATATATAACCCGGAGGAGGGCGTGCCCACGGATCACCACATCCTTGTGGAGAAATGGAGACATATGAAAGTCCCTGTGTCCGCTTCACTGTTCAGTGACCATCCTCATCCTGCCAAAAGGATACAGGTTCTTGAGAGATACAGGCATCCATGAATTTTATTTCTGCCGTAATCTCTCCCGTATTATGAAACGGCAAACTCCATGGCCATCTACCTGCCTGTGAGTGGATTCAACATCCATGTCCAGAACAGATGAGAATAGTCTGGTTTCCAGGCCGCATGCCACACCGAAATGTCTGGAAATCTGATAGATGGGGCAGTTGAATTCCTGGAGTTCAAATGTGCCAGATGAGGACGTCTTCAGAAGGGGATAGTAGTTTTCTTCCTGCCTTATTCTGACAAGTTCCTGAAGCCTCTTGTCTGGCTGAATGTGACTCATGCGCTTCTCGTATTCCAGGCGTGTCTGATCGTATCGCTCATTGAGGAAATGCTCCACCAGATCACCATTTCCTGTTTCCTTGAGATATTTGATCAGACCACTAAGCATCCAGGAACTCGAACTAGCAAGATTTTCCTTCGAGTTCTCGGTAACGTTGAACAGATAGAAAGGCCTTCCTACCTTTCCCTTCTTCTGTATCCTTCTTATGAGCCCCTGTTCCTCAAGCCTCTTTACGTGGTTGAGAACTCCCATTTTAGAGATCTTCAGTTCATCGGAGAGTTGCTGCAGGCTTCTATCGCCCTTTTCCTTAAGAATGAGAATTATTTGAGTTTCAGTGGGATATTCGTCCATGAAGCTTCATGGAAAGAAGGGACTTAACTTTTTCCATAATTCAATTGATAAACTTTATAAATTATTTTCTTTATATATATTCAAAGTCTCTTTCCTTGTGAATATATGAATTATTACCCATACAGAAGGATTCTATTTGCAAGATTCTCCGGGCTTATAGGTCCGGTTCCCCTTGATGTTGAGGCAACATTCAGGCTGGCCAGCAACCTGGCAACAGTTCAATTGCTCGGGTTTGTTATGACTGCAGCCATTCTGCTTGAAATTGGAATTCAACCCTATATTTCAGTGCTTCTGGACAGCCACAGCCGCAAGGAAATACAATTTCTGAATCTCATGATATTTTCATCCGCAATGATGGTATGCGGCATTCTAACTTCTCTACTGGGAACAGGGAAGTATTGGTACTCGGTTGCCTTTATTGCCGTGGACCTGTATTATTTTGTTTCATACCAAGCATACGCGGCACTTGCCCAGGAACTTGTTCCGGGTAAGATTGCAGGATCATACAATGGATTTGCTGAAATAGTGGGCCAGTCGCCAGTCTTTGTTGGCGGAATTCTATCTGCCGTACTGTGGAATTTCGTTGGTTTTGGCGGTATCATGCTTCTTTGCGCAGCCGTTACGATCCTGGGAACCTTACCTTTAAAATCTCTTCCGGCAAGGAACGTCGGAACAGGTCTATCGAAGAAGAGACCCCGTAAACCGGGGCACTACATGTCAGGAAAATTTAGGTCCATACTATATATCTTCCTGCTGAACGCACCCTATGTAGCCGTTGTTTCTGGGAATTACCTGAAGCCAATATTCATTGCCCAGGTTCTTTCCGGAAGCCCGGGCACGCTTGGACTTTCGGAATCGGTATATGCTGGCATGGCAGCACTGACAGGGATTCTGGCCCCAGTGATGATACAGAGAGTGGGTGAATTCAGTAGCGCCATGATATTCAGTGCAATCTATGCAGCAGCAAGCCTGTTGATGCCTCTCTTACCATTCATATGGATATTTTTCATGCTACAGGCGCTTCATGGAACTGGCAATCCCGGAAACAGGATCAGCAGGAACACAATTGTGATGAAGAACGTACCAAAGGAGGAGATTGGAAGATTCAACGGATCCGTAAATCTCTTGACGATGCTGAGTAGGGTCCTGATTTTAGCGGCATATATAATCACACTGAACACGGCTGGTGTCAGAGTTCTGATGGAAGTCACCGCAATTGGTGTCTGTCTTGCTATGCTGGTCGCAGGGATCATTAAGAGGGGAGACCCGCTAGGGGAATTTTTTGCAAGCAGAAATGCTGCAGGATCAGATCAATAATTCCCTGATCCTGTAATCCATATCCGTATCCGGTTTTTTGGATAGCAGGAATTCTATGAACTGCTCTGGGTCTTCCCTGAACCTGACGGCCTGCAGTAATTTCTCCTTCACTGTCTTTTCCTGTCTGCCAAGCCTGGCAAAGTCTCGGATATCCAGGGCAGTTTTCTCACTATTTGAACTTACGGGTTTTTTTAGGTTCACGTAGGCTATGGCACCGCTAATCTGATCTGCATCCAGGCCGGTAGCCATGGAATAAAGGCGACAATATGCCCAGATTTGCTGCCAGTATTCGCTTCTTTTATCACGGCTTGTCTTGTAATCAAGAACTAGGAATCTTGTATTCTCCTCGTCTGAGAAGACCGCGTCTATTGTTCCCTTCATATACATGCCTTCCGGCACGCCATCCAATTCAAGGAATTCCGAAAGCGGGACGGTGATCTTCTGTTCAGTACTGATTGGCTTCCTTATGAAGCCTGCTGGAAGCTGACCCATGATGTTATCAGCAGAATCAAGAAGCTCCCTGACAGTCTGTGAGGCTTCACCAATATTGAATGTTCCAGTCGCGTAAGCCTGCACGGCCCGGTGAAATTCAATGCCAAGCCGGGAGAACTGGTTCCCGAATTTCATGCCAAGTATGTTCTCCCTGATAAATTGCCATGGTTCGGAAATATCCTGGATTAGCGTGAAGGAGAACTCTGTGATCCTGCTGAGAACAGATTTTATCAGGTTCCGCAACCACAGTCTGTCACTTTGCAGTATGGCTGACGCCTCTCCGATCCTGCCGTTCACAAACATTGAGTAAGCAAGATCGTATTTTCCAACAGAGTATTCTGATGATATGCCATGATCTTCTTCCTGCTGGCACAGGTCGCTCCCTGCAAAATATTTTCCCACGTCTCTCTGGGTGCATACAACTGCCAGCCTATCTCTTGCCCTGGTCATAGCCACATAATCTATCCTGTATGGTTCCTCTCTAAGGTCTTCTTCCACGTCCAGGTTCACAGCAGCCCTTATTATTGAATATGATAAAAGATCAAGAAAACCGAGTTTTCCTGTTGCATTTGATGGTATATAGATCACATTGTCGAACTCAAGACCCTTCGACTTGTGTACGGAAAGAATGTTTACCCTTGATTTCCTGAGGTCATCCTCGTTTTCAGATACTGCCATCTCGAGAAATTCCATGAAATCATCAGGAAGGAAAGTTTCAGCATTCTGCACGTAATCTGAGTACGCCTCGCTGACGGCAGCTGCTGCATTGACGTATTCCTGCCCCAGTGACACGGAGATTGGCATAATTACAGACTGAAGAGCAACTCTGACGGCATCAATACCTGTCCTGAGGTTCCTGAGTTCTGCAATTTTGCCCGAGAGAACCTGATCCGGGTCTGAATCCAGGAGTTTCTCTGAAAGTTCGGATGCTTCATGGAATGAGAGACCAGCAAATGGTGTGAACAGGCATCTTCTAACTTCGTCTTTTGATGCTGAAAGTATGCCTCGCAGAAATGCCATTATCTCTCCCATGGCGCCATCATTATTGTTCCTGACAAGAGTCGACGAGAACTCAATTCCCGCTGAATTCAGCATCCTACTGATTCGGGATATCTGAGAATTCTTCCTTGCAATAATTGCGAAGTCTCCACTGACACCCGAAGCCATCATATCCTTAAGTTTTGACACTGCAGCACTTTCCGGATCATCAGATGCGATTATGGTGATCTTCTCTCCATCACCCTTTTTCGGGTTGATAAAGGAATCGAGTTCCTTCCTTATGGTCGGGTCGGATGTCCTGGAAATGAGTAGCCTGGAAGAATATTTCAGTATGTTGTTAGTGCTCCTCCTGTTTATGTTTCTGTACTCCAGTTTATAATTTTTCCCTGAAATGTAACCGTTGAATTTGGAAAGGCTCCCTCCCTGGAAGCCGAATATTGACTGCTTTCTATCACCGACAAAGAATCTGGTCTTCCCCATTCGCTCAGCAAGTGCCACCTGTTCCATGCTCAGATCCTGAAATTCGTCAACCAGAACATAATCCTTTGATGCATCCCTGAGATTCAGTAAGAAGTTGTGCAGGATATCGTTGTAGTCCATAAGCCCATGTCGTCTCTTGTAGTCCTCATAATGGGAAAAGAGTGTTGTAAAGTCCCTCAGGAGCCTATCGTATTCCATTTCGCCTAGATCATCCTCCTCCAATTGCCCTAACCGCTCAAGGAGAATTGACATAACCTGTTCGCGATTTATGTCTGGCGGATAGATACCGAAGCTCTTAACGTACCTGATCATATTCTCCAGCTTTGGTACAATCATCTTGCGTATAGTCTCCGGACTGTATGTGAATGTACCAAGATCCATTATTTTCTTATAGATTATGAAGCGAAGAAGCGAATTCGACACAAGTGATGATGAATCTGAATCATCCCCGCCGAATGCGATGCTGTGCATTGTTCCGACGTCAAGCGTGTAAACTGACCTTAGAACGTCATGGTCATCACCAGCCAGGGAAATTATTCTCTGAATCATTTCCCTGGCAGCTCTGTTGGTGAATGTCATGCAGGCGATTCTCTGGGGAGGAACTCCACTTCTTATCAGACCAACTACCGTGCTGGCTATCTCCTGGGTCTTTCCTGTGCCTGGGCTAGCCACAACAATTGTATCAGATAAGATGGGTTCTGCCATCATAACGAATAATGAGATGTGTTAAAAAATGTTACAGTTCTAAGTGCTTTTGCAGGAATAGTAAGGCTTGAAATCAATAATCTATGCCACGCCTGGCAGGGATCCCCTGAGAGTATGGATGCTTTATTTCCTTCATCTCGGTGATTAGCGATGCCCTCTGAAGTATCTCCTCTGGCATCTTCCTGCCAGTCAGTACAATTTCCAGATTTTCATTTTTACTGTCAATGAAATCCAGAAGCTGCGAAAGGTCAAGCAGGTGGTAATATATTGCTACGTTAACCTCATCCATAATAACTATGTCCCAGGTTCCCGTCGAGACTTCCTGAACCATGGAACGAAATGCCCTCTGCACCTTTTCTACATATTCCTTGGGAGGCTCGTTTTTCCTGCAGATCACGACGTTTTTTATACGATCCCTGTCCTCCTTGGGAATATCGTCTTCCCAAGCAATGAAATATGGCATCCCGACAAAGTCCACCCTTAGGTTGTCTGAAAATTTAGAGGATATCCTGTTTTCTCCATACGTTCCAAGTTTCATAAACTGGATTACATAGACCCTCAGACCCCACCCCAGAGCACGAAAGGCCAGCCCGAATGCTGCAGTAGTCTTTCCCTTTCCGTTGCCAGTGTAAACTTCAACGAGCCCCTTTTTCAGTTTAGGTGCCATTTAGACCATTTTCTGGTAATGCAGCAAGGAGATATTAACAATGCCGGGTTTCCCCATCATGCTCACACTTCTGGTTGTTGACGCAGAACTTGAACTTATCCCGGCTGAGATGATAAATGACTATTCAGTAAGGATTCAGGCAAAAAAGAGGAAGAAACCCGCAGGAAAGATGATTTTGGATAGCAATTTCATGCACGGAGCCATCGAGAGGACATTTCCCGGTGAATCCACGAGGCGTGGAAGACCGGATATAATATTTCATCTGCTTCAGGTTGCACTGGAATCCATACTTTCAAAGAGAGGAGAACTGAATGTCGTAATACACACAAGAAATGATATCATAATCAGCGTAAATCCCAGAGCAAGGCTCCCAAAGTCATATAATAGATTTGTCGGGCTCATTGAAGATCTATTCGATAAAGGTGTCATCGCCAGCGAGGGAGAAGTCCTTTTGAAGACAGAACATGGGGACTGGAAACGGGCCCTTTCTCAGGGGAAGGGGGACACGATACTACTTTCTCCCAAGGGTGTCAGTACTTCCATAAGGGAGATCTTCAAAGGCGGAAACGGGATGGACAGGACTGTCATCATAGGGGGGTTCTCCCAGGGGGATTTTCTTTCTGATGTCTATTCCATGGGGTCTGGCATATGCATATATCCCGAGGAACTTACAATTTGGTCTGTGGCCATGGAGACAATCTGCCAGTACGAGAGGGACTTTAACTTAGTGTGACACCTGTTGTCCTGGAAAATTGCAAAAAATAGATTAATACCGTAAAGATTTAGGTAGACCTGAAGGTTAGGATCAAAATGGCACGAATGCATACCAGAAAGAGGGGAAAATCAAAGTCAAGGAAGATTTACAGCTCCGGGAAGCCAAACTGGATACAGTTTTCAAACGATGAAATAACAAAGATGATAGTGGATTTGAAGAAGGCAGGAAACACCTCATCGATGATTGGAATAAAGCTCAGGGACCAGTACGGTATTCCCGGAACTAGAGTTGTGCTCGGTAAAAAGGTAAATCAGGTTCTTGCTGATGCGGGGATCAGGGACCAGGTTCCAGAGGATCTTATCAACCTCATAAGAAGATACCAGAGTGCGTCAAGGCACATAGAGCTGAATCCCAAGGATTTCAGCAATAAGAGGGGACAGATGCTAATAATGTCAAAAATACTGAGGCTTGTGAAATACTACAAGCGCGAGGGAAAATTAGCTCCCGAATGGAACCTGGCAAAGGTTTTATGAAGAAATGCTAAAGGACATTTTAGACGAGAAATTTTACAGCATCTTGAAGGAAGGGGCTCAGAGAATCCTTTCCAACAACTATGTCCGGATATTAACACATTATGACGGGGATGGAGGCAGTGCAGCCATTATCCTTGCCCAGGCTCTGCGTAGAAAAAATATCCGTTTCCACCTTGGATTCATTAGAAACCTGGATTCGGTCAAATTCAGAGAAAGGGTAGAGGAATTTCCAGATGTATTCACGATCATAGCTGATGCTGGATCCGACCAGGCAGGATCCATTGAAGAGCATACGAACATTGTGATCCTGGATCACCATTTCTTCAGGGAAAACAACTTCAAGGGATTAAACATAAATGCCAGGAATTATGGCGTGGATGGAACCCGGGAAGCATGCGGGGCAACGATGGCTTTCCTTATGGCGCTTGCCATAGACGAGAACAATTCGGACCTCATACCGTTCATGATATCAGGAGCAATAGCAGATAAGCAGGATATCGGCGGATTCAGGGGTCTCAACAGGACCATTATCGATAACTACGGAAAGAGCGGAAAGACTGAGCACACCCTCAACATGGAGGGGGAAACAATCCAGGAGTCAATCACCTACTCAACAGATCCTTTCTTTTTTGATCTGTCAGGAAAATCAGAAAACGTGAAATTAGAGCTTCAGAAATTGGGCATTGAGGGAAACAAGGGTATCTTTGACCTTACAGAGGATGAGAAAAGAGTGCTCTCAGAATATCTGGCATGGAGACTGCTAAGGCAGAATGCAGGTCCAGAAGCCATAAAATATGTGGAAAATGATCTGATGAAGTTCCCCGGGTGGGACTTCACCTCCAAGGAGATTAGCACCATTGTTGATGGTAATGCCAAGGTTGGAATGAATGCCATTCCAGTCATATACTTCCTGGGTGATGAAAGTGTCAGGGAGGAGATGACCAGTAACTGGAAAATCTTCAAGACAAAATTGATAGAATATACATACCGGGCTTTAAAAGAGGTGTTCGAGGATACCAATGTGAGATACTTCTATGCGCCGGAATCAGAAATGGCGGGTGCCATAAGCGGAATCATGATGCTTTATCTAATGAAGCAGGACAAACCGCTAATTGGTTTCAATGTTGGTACAGCTGATACCAAGGTATCTTCCAGAGGATCCAGGCGCCAGGTGCAGAGGGGACTGAATCTATCCGTGGTAATGAAGAAGAGTGCAGAGGATGTTGGAGGCACGGGCGGCGGTCACGATATCGCTGCCGGTGCTGTCATTCCCAGAGGCAAAGAGAAGCAGTTTGTGGAAATTGCCAATAGGATAATAGGAGAGCAGCTAGGTTCTGGATTCACCAACAATAGCTGAAACTGAAATTTTTAACGGCAGAATACATAATATTGGAGGAATGCATAGGAAAAAAATACCATGACTGATGATGAAATTGGGAAATATGGTCTCTATCTTCCCGGTGAGGAAAAATTCGGCGCAATCTCCTCCTCATTTTATGGCGTAGTAAGGGCCGTGCCTACCTTAAGAAGATTTTATTACTTTGTAGAACGCACTGTTCTCTCCCAGAACTTTGAAAATGTACTGGACATTGGATCCGGTCCTGGCATAACACTTGTGAAGATAGCTAAACAGCACCAGGGAAAGTTCCTTGGCATTGACCCCTCATCTCACATGGTTAAAATAGCCAATAGGAGAGCGGCCCGATCAGGAGTTGCAGACAGGGTGAGGTTCGTTGTAGGCAGCAGCAGGCATATTCCTGGGGATGAGAAATTCGATCTTATCTATACGAGTCTTTCTTTTCATCACTGGAAAGACCGGGAACAGAGTGTCCTTCCGATACTTAAAAGGCTTAAGCCGTCAGGAAGTTTCATGATATTCGAGGTTACCGATGACGGAAGTTTTAATAGAAGATTTGTCAAGAACCATCTAATGAACAGGGAGGATTTCATATCCCTTGGCAAAACCATAGGGAGAAATCCAGAGTTCTTGGAAGAGGCAGGATTTATCTGCTGCATATTTTCATGATTTACTTTTCCCTCTTGCGGCCGTAGAATGAGTTCCAGGCAGACATTCCCCCCTTTAGGTGCCCTATTTTATTGAATCCTTTTCTCCGCATTGCAGCCGCGGCTGCTCTGCTCCTGTGCCCTGTCGCACATACAAGCAGGTAGCTGGAATTCCTGTCCAGACTGTCAAGTGTCTTTTTGAGCTTACCCAGTGTTATTAGCTCCACTCCATCTATGTGTTCCCTTTTATATTCTGCAGTTGTCCTGACATCTATGATTCTGTGACCGCCTTCTGACATTGCCTTCTTGAAATCCTCTGGAGTGTATTCCACCAACCCTTCCGGCGTCCTGAAATAATCGAAAAATCCCATAAACCACTATCAATCCAGATTATTAATCGTTACTGCCGGCCTGGATTGGCATTATTGTTAATCAAGGTACTTAGGATACCATTCCGTGGGAAAACATTTAAATCCTTGTAGAATTATGAAATGAATGGCACGTATAGGAGTCCTTACTTCAGACTTCAAGTTTTATCATGATGTCATAGAGCTCTTGAAGTCCTGGGAACTTCCATTTGTCAGCCTTTCGGAGTCTTCCTTCCAACCTCCGGATGTGAATGTCGTCTTGAGTTCGAGCAGGGACAGCTTTCAGGCTAATAATCAGTTCAAGGGTGATACTCCCCTGGATGCCCTGCGCTCATCGCTTGCCAGTCTCTTCTCCAAGGAAAGATTTACAACTCTAACTATCGGCATCGATCCGGGCCCATACCCTGGCGTAGCCGTGTTTGCGGACGATATTCTGATGGAGGCCTTCGAATGCCCATCTCGAGATGACCTTTCACGCCACGTTTCAAAGATCGTCAACTCGTATTCATTCCAGAACCTTCAGGTAAAGATAGGCAATGGGGACGCCCCCAACAGGGATTTCATAATAAAAAGCCTTCTGGCCTTGAAGTTAAATATACAGATAGTGGATGAAAAAAATACCAGTTTTCCCCATAAAATACACGACAATGCATTGTCTGCTGCAAGAATTGCAATTACAGAAAGAAGATATGTTCTGTCCAGTCCTTTTTCAAACGTGAGCAGAAAAAATATGTTTGAGAGGGAATTTAAGACCCTTAAGAGCCAGATGAGGAACTCGTCAAACCTCTAGTTATTTGACCACACAACTATTTTCTCCATTTTGGCCTATTTGGCAGGTTTGATCTTCTTCCTGCGGTCATTGCAAGAAATATCATGAATGCAACGACGACTGCAGCAACGTAATATATCCAGTCATAATTTGGAGGGCTCCCGTAGTAGAAATGCGTAGTGTATGAACCGGTTGAACCGTCTATGCTCACAGCTGGGTTGTTTACTGATACGGTTAAGGTGTGTTCACCATCGGTTAGGTAAGGGTTAACGTAGGTGAAGTTAACCGTGTAAGAGCCCCCTGGAGGAATGTAAGATGCTGTTGCTGTTCCAACAAATTGACCGTCAACAGTGAAATCCACGGTCAGATTGTGAATTGCAACAGTTCCTGTGTCACTGACTGTTGCGTAGAATATAATCGGGGCTATTACGTTAACTGTGTAACTGTATGACCTGTGAACATAGTGGGAACTGTAGTTTGCACCTGATACCACTGTGACATATACTGTCTGGGGAGAAGATGGCATCTTTAGGCTGACTGCAAAGTCAGGGTCTGATTTATGCGTGGTATGATACGAGGTACTCGGACTGGCTCCTGTCAGGTTTTCCCCTGAGATGTAAACTGTAACCGTATAATTATTGAAACCCAGGCTGTCGTTAACGTAGAATGTCACGTTTTGACCGGTCGTGGCGTATGACGGAAGCGTTACCGCAGATGAAAACGGAGGTATATAACTTGCACTTGATGATCCTGCAAACCCTATGATAAGAACTGCCAGAAGGGATAGTGCGATTACTGCAAACCTTACCTTCATTTCTTTCTCCCCCTGTAACCGGCTATCCCAATTCCTGCAACCACTGCCACTGCAATGATAACCAACCCTATAATCAGGCTTTCATAGGGGTTTCCAGTGTAATTCCCGACAACACCAGGTCCCACCGGATATGGGGAGATTGATGACAGCGAAGGTGAAGAGACTTCCATGGTAATGTTCTCCCTGATACCCGATCCTGCAGCAGATAATTGGAAGCTGAAGCTCTTAATTGGGGCCGAAGCATTTGGTGAAAGGACGACATATATCACCTTTGAACTATTGTATCCCACTGTTATGTTTGCCCATACAGTATGCCCGCTAGAAGCGGATACTGTGGTATTGTTGTAAGAAAGTGCGCCCACCCATCCATAGTTTCCAAGAACTGTATCATTTATGCTAAGATTTACTGACAGGGGAAGATTGCCCGTGTTGTTCACGGCCACCGGAAGATATATGTCTGAATTCTTTGTGAATGAAGTGAGGTTCTCCTTTAGGGTATATCCCGGAGACTGCAAAATCTTAACGGGTATGGACGCTGAAGTACTGCCGCCGGCATAGGAAATTGTAACCGGAATTTGCTGAGAGCCAGATTCGACCTTTCCAGTCAAAGTAGCGTTAAATGTGAGGTTCATAGATTGACCAGGCTGCAGAATAAAGCTGGTCTGATTGAACTTGATGGTCCACTGAGCATTTCCTGAGGATAGTGTAACATTGACAAGCGAGTTCCCCTGATTTGTTATGGTTACGATTCCTGTTTCACTGGAGCCAGGCAGTATGGCCTGGACTGGAGTGTCGAGCTTGAGACTGAAAGCATGATATACCACAAGCTGCAACGATATCTGTATTGACTGGGCGCTGTCGACGTATAAAGTCTCTGACTGCGAATAACTTACACTGATTGAGGTACCGTTAGATGCCGTGGTCGTACTCGACAGTGATGAGGAGAACGTATAATTTCCTCTCGGAAGTACAATACTGCCAACGCTTGAATTGAAACTGTAAACTGAATTTCCAGCAGTTACCGTAACTGTATGATATATGATACTTGGTCCGATGTTAACTGAAATCTGCTCCTGGTACGCAGGAAGCATGGTAACATTTTCCTCGTAGGAAGCAGTGAAGCTAGGTATTGAGATTGATCCAAAGAATCCGGTTGAAGTAGCATTATTCAGCGCATAGATAGTATACTGTCCTGTATTGACATTCATTGAATAGAAGCCAAGATAATTCGCATGTGTTTTGTATGTAATAGACCCTGAGGAATTTAGCAACAACACAGTGGAATAGGCTGAAGCCGATGCCCCGTACGTAACGTAGCCTTGCAAATTGGTCAGGTAATCATGCTGACTCACTGGCATAATTACGTTCGAATTTGAGTTTAAGGATAGCTTGGTTGATCCGTTAATGATAAACGAACCAGAACTGTTTGACACTCGATCAGTATACGTAATGGTATAGGATCCCGATGGCATGGCGATTCTGCCCTGCTGGAATGATATATTGAAGCCATTACCGGCAAATGAATAACTTCCTCCTGAAATCTGAAGGCTATTAGATAAGTTGACGTAAAAGAATGGCCCGTAGGATGGCCTTAGCGTGGTATTTCCGGTTATGTTTACCATGTATACCGCAACACCCCTTGTGGAGTTGAATGCATAAACCGTGTATTCTCCATTGTATATTCTTGACAGGTTTGTGAACTGCGTACCTGATGCATTGTATAGGTAGGCTGTTTTGGAACCGGTCACGTTGACACTGGAATAGGCGTAAGAACCTAAGTAGATGAGTGAAGGCATGTCCTTTACGACGGATATCACGGACTGTGACGGGATCACTGTTTCTCCGGATTTATAGAGATGTACCGAGTATACACCTGGTTCAAGGGCTATGGAATTGTCGCCCTGCAATAAGGTATAGTTAAATTGGCCATTGCTTCCGCTGAGACTAAGTGTAGAACCGCCAACATCAGGGTTC